>JBGPOB010000177.1:0-7699 GCA_041487815.1 Xanthobacteraceae bacterium
AAATTGGTTTGCGGCATCGCGCACTTGCACGATCACTTGTGACTTGTGGAATGGTAGAAGAAGAACTGAACAGAGAACAATCAACTACAACGACCTAAAATTCCTCAATCAGCCTACTACGTTTGGCGCTATTCGACCGGGATTTTGATACCCGACAGGGAACGCATATGGCCAAGGGTCACAAGGACAAGGTAGCAGTCGTCACCGGCGCCGCCGCCGGCATCGGCCAAGCGTTTGCAAAACGACTGGCGCAGGACGGCGCGCACGTCGTCGTTGCCGACGTGCAGGCGGCTGGGGACACAATCAAGCTCATCGAGAGCGCGGGACGCCGCGCGGCTTTTTGCAAATGCGACGTCGCCTCGCCCGAATCGGTGAAGACGCTGGCGAGCGAAGTCGAACGGCAGTTCGGGCGCTGCGACATCCTGATCAATAACGCCGGCATCTATCCGCTCAAGCCGTTCGAAGAGATGACGTTCGCCGACTGGCGCCACGTGATGTCGATCAATCTCGATGCGGCATTTCTCACCTGCTCGGCGTTCATTCCCGGTATGAAGCGGCGCGGCTGGGGCCGCATCGTCAACATGTCGTCGAGCACGCTGGGCAGCGTCGTGACCGACTACGCGCACTATATCGCCAGCAAGGGCGGCATCGTCGGATTCACGCGCGCGCTGGCGTCGGAGTTCGGGCCGTTCGGCATCACCGTCAACGCGATTTCGCCGAGTCTCGTGCGCTCGCAAGGCACGCTGTCGCGGGCGCCGCGGTTCGGCCGAGCCAGCATGGACGAAGAGTTCGAGGCCTTGGCCAAACGGCAGGCGATCCCCCGCCCCGAAGTTCCCGCCGATCTGGTTGGCGCGATGTCCTTTTTAACCAGTGACGATGCGTCGTTCATCACGGGCCAGACGCTGTACGTCGACGGCGGATTTGTGCGCAGCTGACGGACACAGGGAAATGCTGCTTTGCGATATAGTCTTTGATTGCAAGCCGGACGGCGCTTGCGGTCGGCAATCCCGATACGCATATAGTTCAGCGATACGGCGATAGCCGAAATTGCTATCGGAAGCTTTCGGAAGTCATCATCTTGCATTAAGCGTCTTGTGTGCTCGATTGCCTTGATGCTGTTGCGATAATGGGTCGCATCGGACGACGCTCCGAACGCGATCATTCCGCCGCAAGGAATTTGTTAATGCGCAAGCTCACGCGCGCGATATTAATCCTGCTGGCGATCGTCTTCCTGATCGAAGCTTGGCTGTGGGACAAGCTTGAGCCGATCGTCGCCCGCATCGTCGGCGTCATTCCCTGGGGCCGTATTAAAATCGCGTTTGCCGGTTGGGCCGAGCAACTGCCTCCAACCGGAACGCTGTTGCTGTTCCTGATTCCGCAGGCGGTGCTGATCCCCATCAAGCTCGTGGAGTTCTGGTTTTTCGCCAACGGCGACTGGATCGAAGGCATCGCCGCGCTGCTGTTTGCCAAACTATTCTTCATTGGCACCACGGCGTTCGTATTCGACGTCACGCGCGACAAGCTGCTGCAGCTTGATTGGTTCAGGGGCCTTTATCACTACGTGCTATGGCTGCGCCAAAGCGCGGGCGCGTTGATCGACCCGATCACACGGCGCATCCGGCGCCGCATGCGAATTTTGGCTCCGCGCAGGGCCCCGCGCGCCTTCCGGCTGTTGATGCGTATTCGCCGGCGTGCGCATGTTTCGCCTCCC
This sequence comes from Xanthobacteraceae bacterium, assembly GCA_041487815.1. Lineage (GTDB taxonomy): Bacteria > Pseudomonadota > Alphaproteobacteria > Rhizobiales > Xanthobacteraceae > CANJBX01. The sequence goes on from JBGPOB010000177.1 coordinate 1,712, forward strand.
GCAGAATTGCGCGAAGCGTCCTGAATCGCATCCTAAACGAAGTGCACGGCGTGGGGCGCCAACAGCCCGATGCCCATGAATGCGATGCCGATCAGGCCGAGCACGCCTGAAATCCACGCCATCACCATCATTCCGGTAATGATCGTTGCCGAAGCCATAACGATCGCGATCTGGAACGCGGCGGACGCGACCTCGTAGTGGTGATAGCGCGCGAGGTCAGTATCGCGTTCGTGCTCGTATTGCTGCGCGAGCTCGCGCAATTCCTTGCGTCCATCCTTTTCCTTCGGATCGGATTCGTAGCGTGCGACCGTCTTCTGCCAGGCTTCGATCTGCTTGGCCATTGCGGCCTTGACCGCCTCATCCTGCGTACCGATTGCATGCACCGCGAACCCTTCCGCGGCCGTGCGCAACGAGGTCTGGCGGATGGTCTTGGCCTGAAAGAAGTTCCAGGTATCGGAAGCCTTGATGTTGAGACTGATGCCGTTGGTTTGCGCGCTTTTTCCCAGTGTTTCGGCAAAGGCGAGAAACAGCGCCAGCACCGCGATCAACAGCGCAATCTGCTTATTGTGCCCCGCCGCGTGCTCGACGTGTTCGGCTTGCTCCATCGTCTCGTGTGCGCCCGCCATGGTTCCCTCGCAGGTTTGGTTCCGACCCGCCACACGATTGAACGAAGGCGGCGGCGGACGCAAGAGGCAGCGAGAGGTGGATTACGCGAGAGCCCGCGGATGCGTGTTTTTATAGACCTCGGCAAGGCGCTCGGAATCGACACCCGTGTAGATTTGCGTGGTCGAAAGCGACGCGTGGCCAAGCAATTCCTGGATCGCGCGCAGGTCGCCGCCGCGCGCCAACAGGTGGGTGGCGAAGGAATGCCGCAAGGCGTGCGGCGTCGCCGTGTCCGGCAGATTAAGCGCGCCGCGTAACCGCTCCATGACAAGTTGAATGATCCGCGGCGACAGCGGCCCGCCGCGCGCGCCGACAAACAGCGGACGGTTCGGCGCGAGATCGTAGGGACAGAGCGCGACGTATTCCGCGATGAGTTCGAGCACGCGCGCAAGCACCGGCACCATCCGGGTCTTGTTGCCTTTGCCCGTAACGACGATGACATCGCCCTGCCCCAGCGCGGGAACGGCGGAGCGCGTCAGGCCCAGCGCTTCCGAAATTCGCAAGCCCGACCCGTAAAGCAGCGCCAGCGCGGCGGCGTCGCGTGCCAAAATCCAGGGTGCGCGCTCCTCGCCGGCGCGAATGTCCGCATCGGCAAGCTGCTGCGCCGCGGCGACTGTCAGCGGCTTGGGCAATGTCTTCGCGATTTTCGGAGCCCTTACCGCCGCGAGCGCCGCAACCTTGCCTTTGCCTTCACGCTCAAGAAAGCGCGCGAACGAACGCAGCCCGGCGAGCGAGCGCATCAGCGACCGGCTGCCAATGCCATTGGCGCGGCGCGCGGCCATGAACGCGCGCACGTCCTGCGGCGAGAGTTTCGCCAGCCGCGTCAGGGTCACCCGCGCGCCCAGATGCGCTGACAGAAATTGCAGAAATTGCGCAACGTCGCGCCGATAGGCTTCGCAGGTCTTGGGCGACATGCGCCGCTCGGCCGAGAGATGCGCGAGCCAGCGCGACAGGTCGCGCACGACATCGGGTGCCGCAAACGGCAGATCGGCGGCTGGAGGATTTGCAGGGGTGCTTGACACGCCTGCGATAATCTCACCCCCTGCTTGACCTTTTGTTAACTGCCGAATCGCGAGCCTTTTCATGGCAAGACGCGTCGTCGACGTCCTGGTTCCCGTCGCGCTCGACCGCGCCTATTCCTATCGCGTGCCCGAAGGCATGGAGATCGCCGCCGGCGATATCGTCGGTGTACCGCTGGGGGCGCGGGAAGTGCAGGGCGTGGTCTGGGCCGAGAACGCGGCACCCGACCCGCGTCTTCACAATCGCCTCAAGGACATCGTGGAAAAGCTCGACGGGCCGCCACTGCAGGAAGAGCTGCGCGGTTTCGTTGATTGGGTCGCGGACTATACATTGGGCGCGCGCGGCATGGTGCTGCGCATGTGCTTGCGCCGCGGCGACCAGCTTGGCGCGGAGCGGGTGCGCATCGGCGTGCGGCTCGCCGGCCCGCCGCCACAGCGCATGACGGCGGCCCGCGCGCGGGTGCTGAGCCTCCTCGCCGACGGCCTGTTGCGCAGCAAGCGCGAAGCCGCCGAGGAAGCCGGCGTCAGCGCCGGCGTCATCGATGCATTGATCGATGAAGGAACGCTCGAGGCGCAACCAATGCCGGTCGAGCCGATAGCGCGACCGCCCGACCCCGCCCACTGCGTCCCGGAACTTTCAGACGCGCAGCGCGCGGCGGCCGACGCATTGCGCGCAAGCGTCACCGTGGGCGGCTTTTCGGTGACGCTCCTCGATGGCGTCACCGGTTCCGGCAAGACCGAGGTTTACTTCGAAGCCGTCGCAGAGAATACGCGCGCGGGAAAGCAGGCCTTAATCCTGATGCCGGAGATCGCGCTGACCGCGCAGTTCCTCGATCGCTTCGTCGAACGATTTGGCGTCAGACCAGCGGAGTGGCATTCGGAAGTATCGCCGCGCAGGCGGGCGCGGACCTGGGCTGGGGTCGCGACCGGAGATGTCAGCGTCGTCGTCGGCGCGCGTTCCGCGCTGTTTCTTCCGTTTGCCGATCTTGGTCTCATCGTCGTCGATGAGGAGCACGACGCCGCCTACAAGCAGGAGGATGGCGTCCACTATCATGCCCGCGACATGGCGGTGGTGCGGGCGCGCATCAACAAGATTCCCATCGTGTTGTCGTCTGCGACGCCATCGGTCGAAACCGAGGTCAACGCGCGGCGCGGACGCTATCATCGCCTCGCTTTGCCGGAGCGCTTCGGCGGCCAGCACCTGCCGGCCATCGAGGTCATCGACATGACGCGCGAAGGCCCGCCGCGCGGCCGCTACATCGCGCCACGCCTCGCCGAAGCCGTGAAGCTCGCGCTGGAGCGCAAGGAACAGGCGTTGCTGTTCCTCAACCGGCGCGGCTACGCGCCATTGACGCTGTGCCGCGCCTGCGGCCATCGCTTCGCCTGCCCGAACTGCGACGCATGGCTGGTGGAGCATCGCTTTCGCCAGCGGCTGGTCTGCCATCACTGCGGCTACTCGGTTGCGACGCCGAAAGCATGCCCGCAATGCGCGGCGACCGACGCGATCGTTGCCTGCGGACCCGGCGTCGAGCGGCTCGAAGAGGAAGTCGCCGCACTGTTCCCCGATGCCCGCGTGCTGGTGCTGTCGAGCGATCTGGTCGCGAGCATCGAGCGCATGCGCGAGGAGTTGAAGGAGATCACCGAAGGCCGTATCGACATCGTGATCGGCACGCAACTGGTGGCGAAAGGGCATCATTTTCCGATGCTCAATCTTGTCGGGATCGTCGATGCCGATCTCGGCCTTGCCAACGGCGACCCGCGCGCCGCCGAGCGCACGTTTCAATTACTCCATCAAGTCGCCGGCCGCGCCGGACGCGAAGCCGGTCGCGGGGTCGGTTTTCTGCAGACGCACCAGCCCGAACACCCCGTCATGCGGGCGCTGGTCTCGCAGGATCGCGCCGCGTTTTATGCGGCCGAGATCGCAGCGCGCGAGCGCCAGGGCTACCCGCCATTCGGCCGGCTGGCGGGGCTGGTCGTTTCCGGCGGCGACCGCGCGTCGTCGGAAGTATTTGCGCGCAAGCTCGCGGCGAGCGCGCCGCACATCGACGAAGTGCGCATCCTTGGCCCGGCCGAAGCGCCGCTCTCCGTCGTGCGTGGGCGTCACCGCTTTCGGCTGCTGGTGAAATCGTCGCGCGCGTTCGACCTCTCGGCCTACCTGCGGCAATGGCTTGCCGCTGCGCCAAAACCGAAGGGCAAAATCTCGCTTGAGGTCGATGTCGATCCGCAAAGTTTTTTATGAGGGCTTAACAGGAAACTTTTGCGGCGCCCGACAGCAGTCGTCGAGGCGTCGGTTCTACTCTGCCGACGCGCGAACCAAGATCCGAGGCTGCAGCAGCACGCAGGCTGACGCAGCGAAAATCAGCGCAAAGCCGACAATATCGTTGGTCGTCGGAATTTCACCGAGCAGAACAGCGGACGACACGACGCCAATAACCGGGGCTGCGAGCACGCCAAGCGATGCCGTCATCGCCGGCAGGATGCGAATGACATGAAACCACAAAAAATAGGCAATGCCCGAGCCGAATAATCCACCGTAAACCAGGCCGAGCAGAGGTGCCTGATGCACATCCCACATGCGGAATGAACCCTCCCAGTAAAGTGCGAGCGCGCTCATTACAAAAAAGGAAATGATGAGTTGCCACGCCGTCAACGTAAACGGTTCGATCGTGATGCGTCGCCATTTCATATAGATCGTGCCGCTCGCCCAGCTCACCGATGCTCCGAGCGCCAGCAGTAAGCCGATTGGAACGCCGTTGCCGGCGAGCGGGACGATCAGCACCGTCAAACCCGCGCAACACAAGAGCAGCCCCGCCGCGCGCGCGGCGTTCAATCTCTCGCCGAGAATTGGCCGCGCCAGCAGCGCCGCCCAAATCGGCATCGTATAGACCAGGATCGCGACGCGTCCGGTCATCGCGTTCAGCTGTGCGAATGCGGCACACAGGCTGAAGATGATGATGTTGAAGAAGGATGCGATAAAAATATCCGGCCAATCGCGTCGTTGCGGCAAGCGCACTTTCCTGCCTGACACGCGCGCGAGCACGACCATTGCGACGGCGCCGATCAAGGCCGACGCCGTGCGCATGCTGATCGGCGGTATTTCGGTTAGCGCGATCCGCATGGCGGGCCAGGTCAGGCCCCAGCAAAAGCAGAGGCCGACAAGCATCAGCCGCGCCTTGAGTGCGTCAGCCAAGGTGCACCGCCGGCCGAACAGAGGCAGGACGCGGGGCGCGCAGCCGCGTCGCGATGACGCCAAAAACGATCAGGGCCAGGGAACAGAAGCCGATGGGGACGAACGCGATTTGCGCAATGCCGGTGGCGTCCCATAGCGCACCGCAAATGATGGGCACGACCAGCGCAACGGCGTAGGCGACGGTCAGCATTCCGGCCGCAGTGAGATGGACCTCGTCAGGTGCGCTCAGGGCGGGCGGCAGCGCGAGAACTGTCCCGAGCGTGATTGACGATCCGAGCCCGATCAGAAAGGCGGAGAACGCAATCCATTGACCGTCGAGGAATGCGAGTCCCACGACGCCGACCAATGTGCCCGAACCGAATACCAAATACGGCCAGGCGCGATGCAACATGCGCTCGGCCGCCCACGTCAACACCAGGAGGCCCACGATCTGCGACAGGTTGAGCCACAACAGCGCAGTGGCGATGAATTCCGCCCGCCCCGTACTGGTAAGATAATCGGGGAGAACCGCGTTGATCGCAAAATACATGCTGTTGTTGCCGGCGAATGCCAGGCCGAGAATCCACGGCAACGGGCTTGCCCAGTTCGGCCGCCAACGCATCGCTGCCGCGGTCTTCGTGGCCACCGGTGCCGGGACTTTCCATGCGAGCACGATCGTCACCAGCAGCACGAGTGCGGACCATGCCGCAAGATCGAGGCGCCAGTTATTGCCGAACTGGGACATCACGGTCGGCGTGAACGCCACCGCGATGGTTGCACCGGCAATCATTCCGTTGGTGTAGGCCGCCGTGCCGAGGCCGAGGCGATCGGGCAGCCAGTCGCGCACGAGGCGCGGCAGTGCCGGCTGCATGACGGCAACGCCGGCACCCATGACGATCGTGGCGGCGTAGAGCCACCAAACGTTGATCGCCGCGCCGCGCAGCGCGGATGCAACGGCAGCAGTCGTCAACCCAACGAGCAGCGTCGTGCGCGCGCCAAGGCGCGCCACCAGCAGCGAGCCCGGCACCGCCGCCAGCGCAAATAGCGCCAGCGGCAGGCCGATCAGCGCACCGACCTGGGTTTCGTTCAGTTGAAAATCGTCATGCAGCGACGGGATGATGGGCGGTGCCGCAAGAA
>JBGPOB010000178.1:0-7649 GCA_041487815.1 Xanthobacteraceae bacterium
GAAGTCTGGCATTGGTATGTGGGCGCAGCGCTCGAACTTCGCATTGCCGCGGTAGGCACGCCTTCGACCACGTCGGTGCTGGGCGACGACCTGACGCAAGGTGAACGGCCGCAGGCCATCGTGCCGGCACATGCTTGGCAGACGGCGAGAAGTCTTGGCGACTGGACGCTCACCGGCTGCACGGTGGCGCCAGGTTTCGAATATTCAACGTTCGAACTGGCGCCGACGGGATGGGAGCCGCGCTAAACAGTTATCTGCGCCGAAAGCGCCATGGACTGATTTTGCGTCGACGTCGATTTAAACGAAATACTGGCCGCCGTTGACCGTCAGCGTTGAACCGGTAATCAGGCCCGCATCGTCCGAGGCGAGAAAGACGACGCAACGCGCGATCTCCGCCGGCTCGCCCAGGCGTCCGATGGGAATTTGCGGCAGGATGTTTTTTTCGAGCACGTCCTTCGGTACCGCCTGCACCATCTCGGTGTTGATGTAGCCCGGCGCAATCGCGTTCACGGTGATGCCGACGCGCGCGTTTTCCTGCGCCAGCGCCTTGGTGAAGCCGAGCTCGCCGGCCTTCGCCGCGGAGTAGTTGGTCTGGCCGATCTGACCCTTCTGGCCGTTGATTGAGGAAATGTTGACGATGCGGCCGAACTTGCGTTCGCGCATGCCCTCGATCACGTTGCGGCACATATTGAACACCGAATTGAGATTGGTGTTGATGACCGCGGTCCACTGCTCGGGCTTCATGCGATGCAGAGTGGCATCGCGGGTGATGCCGGCGTTGTTGACCAGGATCTCGATCGGCCCGAGGTCGGCCTCGACTTTCTTGAGGCCCTCCGCACAGGCCTCGAACGAACCGACATCCCACTTGTAGACATTGATGCCGGTTTCGGCCTTGAACTTCTGTGCCGCCTCGTCGTTGCCGCGGTAGTTCGCCGCAACTTTGTAGCCGGCGGCCTTCAGCGCCTTGGCAATGGCGGCGCCGATGCCGCGAGTTCCACCGGTGACAACTGCAACGCGTGACATGACGAACTTCTCCTCCCCGACCGCCGGCCTCGTTGATCGAACCGGCTTTGAATTAACCTGAAATACGCCAGCTAAAGTGCTGACGCCGACACTGCGTGAAGTCCTACCTCTCCACGCACATCGCGATGCCCATGCCGCCGCCGATGCAGAGCGTGGCAAGGCCCTTCTTGGCGTTGCGCTTCTGCATCTCAAAGAGCAGCGTCGTCAGTACGCGCGCGCCGGACGCACCGATCGGATGACCGAGCGCGATCGCCCCGCCATTGACGTTGACCTTACCGGTATCCCAGCCAAGGTCCTTGTTGACCGCGCAGGCCTGTGCCGCGAACGCTTCGTTGGCTTCGATGAGGTCGAGATCGCCGATGTTCCAGCCGGCCTTCTTGAGCGCAGCGCGCGAGGCCGGGATCGGACCGGTTCCCATGATCGCCGGATCGACGCCGGCATGGGCCCATGAAACGATGCGCGCCAACACCTTCTTGCCCTGCTTGGCCGCTTCGCTCGCCTTCATCAGCACGAGTGCGGCAGCGCCATCGTTGATGCCGGATGCATTGGCCGCGGTCACGGTACCGTCCTTGGCGAAGGCAGGGCGCAGCTTGCCGACGGCGTCCACGGTCGTGCCGTGCTTTGGATATTCATCGGCATCGACAACGATATCGCCTTTGCGCGATTTCACGATCACCGGGATGATTTCATCCTTGAACTTGCCGGCCTTCTGCGCGGCCTCAGCCTTGTTCTGCGAGCGGACGGCGAACTCGTCCTGCTGCTGGCGCGTGATCTGCCACTGCCGCGCGACGTTTTCGGCGGTATTCCCCATGTGGTAGCCGTTGAATGCGTCCCACAATCCATCCTTGATCATGGTGTCGATCATCTCGAAATTGCCCATCTTTACGCCAGCGCGCAGGTGCTGGCAGTGCGGGGCCATGCTCATGGATTCCTGGCCGCCCGCGACAACAACGTCGGAATCGCCATTCAGGATTGCCTGGTAGCCGAGCGCGACCGCACGCAGGCCCGAGCCGCACAGCTGGTTGACGCCCCAGGCCGGGCTTTCGACCGGAATTCCCGCTCCGATCGATGCCTGGCGGGCGGGATTTTGCCCCTGCCCGGCCGTCAGGATTTGACCCAAGATGACTTCGGAAACGCGCGCTCCCTCAATACCGGCGCGTTCAAGGGCGGCCCTGATCGCCACCTGACCTAGTTCGTGGGCGGGCAAGTTGGCAAACGCGCCGTTGAATGAACCGACCGCCGTGCGCGCCGCTCCGACGATAACAATGTCGTCCGCCATGACCAGGCTCCTTATCCGAAGGGGTTTCCCGCTATCCTTGATATGGGGTAAGACCCTGTCAACTCAACCATCTTAACCTGATAACACGCTGCCGTGACGCGCGCGTGTGAATCAACGAGCCGGCATTGAACCACGGGCGCAAACCATGCCGCATAAAATGGTGGCCGCGCCCGGCAAAACCGCCTATTTTCGATGCCGTCCAAGTCCGCCGGGAATCGCCGGCCGTAAATAGTGCTATCCCATGACGAATTCCGAACAGCCCATCATCATCAAGAAATACGCCAACCGGCGGCTCTACAATACCGGAACAAGCACCTATGTGACGCTCGAAGACCTCGCCGTCATGGTGAAAAAGGGCGAGGATTTCGCCGTCTATGATGCCAAGAGCGGGGAGGAAATCACACGCTCGGTCCTGACCCAGATCATCGTTGAGCAGGAGAACAAGGAAGGGCAAAATCTGCTTCCGATCACGTTCCTGCGCCAACTCATTCGCTTTTACGGCGACAGCATGCAGACGCTGGTGCCGCGCTTCCTCGAAGCCTCGCTGCAATCCTTCACCAAGGAGCAGGGCAAGCTGCGCGAGCAGATGGCGCAGGCGTTTGGCGGCGTCGGTTTCGGGCCGATGGAGGAACAGGTCCGCCGCAACATGGAGATGTTCGAGCGCGCCTTTGCCGTGTTTGCGCCGTTCGCTCGCCGCGAAGGCGAGGCGGCGGCAAGCGCGGAGTCGGACAAGCCGCCGGCGGCGCCGGCACCGGGCGGCATCGACGAGATCAAGCGTCAGATGGAAGAAATGCAGCGGCGCCTCGACCGCCTCGCCGACAGCGAAAAAAAAACCTAGCCCGCAACCGCGCGCGCGGATCCGCCGATCAGCGGCCGCTCCAGCCGGGCGAGGCCGATCATTTTTCCCTGCAGATAGTCGCAGCCACTCTCGGCCAGCATGGCCGCAGTCGCTTCATCCTGCACGTGCTCGGCCACGGTCTTGAGCTTGAGCCGTTGCGCGAGATCGAGCAGCGTGAGGACAAACGCGCGATCGTCTTCCGAAATAGTCATCTTTTCGACGAATGCGCCGTCAATCTTGACCATATCAACGCCGAGCTTTCGTAGATTGCGGAACGATGTGTAGCCCGCACCGAAGTCGTCGATCGCGACGCGGCATCCGCAATCCTTCGCGCGCGCGACAAATCCGCGAATATCGTCGAGGTCCTGAATCGCGGCGGTTTCAGTGATTTCCACGATCAACCGCTGCGCGACACCCGGATGAATCCGCAGCAGCGTATTGAGCGCGGCCCACCAGTCTGGATCGGTTACCGACAATGGTGAAGCGTTCAGGCTGGCGACAAATTTCGGCTGATCGACCAGTTCGCGGATGGCCAAATCGAGCACACGGTGGTCAAGGAGCCGAATAAACCCGAGGTGCTCCGCCACCGGAATGACATTCTGAGCCGTGACAATCGTTCCATCGAAGCGATGGATGCGCAGCAAGCATTCATAAAACGCAATTCGGCGCGATACCGTTTCAACCACCGGCTCGAACGCGATCAAAACGCGCCGTTCGTTCAATGCGCTGACGATTTCATCGCCGGAGCGAAGGTTCTCGCGGCGCACGGCATCGCGCTCAATGTTCGGTCGATAGGCCATGAATGATCCTTGGCGCTTCGCGCGCGCGGCGTTAAGCGCTTCCTGTGCGCGCGCGAGGATTTCATCGACCGTCCGCGCATAGCGCGGCGCGACAACGCCGCCGATCGTGACCGAGACGGCCACCGGGCCCGCGCCCGACGGCACGACGTCTTCGCGCACGCCCGCCAGCAAGCGCTGGGCGGCGAGCGGGATGTCATCGGGCGTACACTTGTTCAGAACGACGCCGAACTTGTTGCCGGAAAGCCTGCCGAGCACATCGGCGCCGCGCATCTTTGCGCGCAACCGCTTGGCGACGGAGGCGATGACTTCGTCGGCGACTTCGTACCCGTAGGAATCATTGATGCGTGCGAGGTTGTCGATGGCGACGATCAGAAACCCGCACGAGGAACGAAATTTGTGCGCATCCGCGAGCGTGGTCGTCAAAACCTCCGTCAAGCGCCGGCGATTCATCTCGCCGGTAAGCGCGTCGAACTGCGAATGGAAAGTGAGCTCCCGCTCCTGCGCATGCCGCTTATTGATGACGCGCACGACACCATGGGCGCGCGCCGGCTTGCCGTCCGCCCCCGCGAACCAGCGCCCTGCATCCTCGATCCACAGCTGCACGCCGGCGCCGCCGGTCGGGCGCAGGCAATATTCAACATGGTAATACACGCCGCTGCCGCTATCGTTTTGGGCCGATTGCATGACAGCGTCGAAGCGCGACTGGGGTGTGTTCGGATCGAGCAGGCGTGCAAAGCCGCGGCCGGTTGCGATGTCGGCGGGTTCGCCGACGCCGAGAACCTCGGCGGCATTGCCGCCCCACCGCAGCACGTCGCTATCGATCTGCCATTCGTAAGGCACTTCGCCGACCGACGCGATGATGCCGGCGGCGTCGACAGGCCGCGGCGCCCGATCGGGGTTAGCGATCGGGCCGGTACCGTCGTCGTTGCCGTCTGGGCCGGGCGTATTGGATCGGTTCACCGCAACGCTCTCAAGATCGCGGACACGCGCGACACCCTGTGTCATAGCGCGATGCCCGATTCGCTCCAATAACGAGAATTCGATTTGAATTTGAATTAACCTTGAGCGATCCGCGCCATCGATTGTTAGCCGAGCAGGTGCAAGCTCGCGCAATCGTGCGTCCGGCACGGCATTTGCGACACCCTGCCTGAAAGACGAAGTCCCGTCCCAAAACGAGACAAGGGCACGCACCATGATCGAAGGACGCTTTATCGCTCAACTCCCGCGCATGGCGGGAGCAGCCTACGCGCGCGCGCCGGATGCGGTTGCCGCCGTAGTGGCGCAGCCCGCGACCACGGACACCCGATCGCAATCGACGGCGGCGGTCCAGGTCGTGCCGATGCGCCAACAGGAGGCGACGCCTACGCCGCCGCGGCACATGTCGGCGGCCTTTATCGCTCACCTGATCGCGACCGACGGCAATTTTCCGCAGACCCGCGAGCGCCGGCGCGCCGAGCCCACCGACGCGGCGTTAGCCTATGTCGAGGCAGCACGCCTTGTGCGGCGGCGCTGGTACTGACCCGAATTCCCGGAATGCTGGATTACTGACGCTGGATCGTCTCGACGCCATCGACCGTGACGGCGCGCTGGGCCGACCGGATCGTAACCGAAAACCCGCCGACGGCATCGACGAACGCCACCACCATGAGCAGGAAGAACGTGGCCGTCGCGGCCTGCTTCACGAGCAGGAACTCCACTAGCATCGCGACAAAGAGCAGCGTCGACAGCAAGTGGTCCATGATCGTGCGCGACGACAGTCGCGATGATTTAAGCATCTCGACAAACAGCAGCAGCAGCGAGACCGCGATCATCAGATCCCCGGCACTCAGCGACCATTCTGCGCCGGAGGCCAGCCCGATCCGGATCGCGTTGTAGGTCCAGAATGCACCAGGCGCCGATCCGGGCATCAAGAATTCGATGATGTTGTAAATCGCAAACGGAATGACCAGCAGCGGAAACCCGACGAGGTACATGATCGCTCCTGTTGGGGTGACTGCGGCCTAAACCACTATCGTTTCAATTTGAATCGACGAGGCCCGCGATCTTTTTGTTTTGTCGCATGATCTTTTCCGAAAAGTCTGCAACTTTTCGGGATCATGCCCCGCGCGACTTGCGGCGCCGCGCCATAGGCCGTATCGCTCTGGCGCGAAGGGACACCTATCAATGGTGCGACGCCGGATTGCCCATCAGCCGATTTCAGGCCTCGCGGTGTGGTCGCGCCGGCTGGCGATCTTTTCGCTGCCGGTTGCCGGCCTTGCGATCATTGTCGAGCGCGCCGGCCTGTTGGAAATTTTCCCGGTGCTGGTGACTTTCGGCGCGGCACTGGCGCTCGCCGGCGTCGCGATCCTGATCGCCATCGCCGCGCTTGCCGGCATCTGGTTTAACGGCCGCGAGGGCGCGGGCCGGGCGCTCACCGCCATCCTGATCGGCGTTGTTCTGCTCGCCTACCCCGCCTACCTCGGCGTCAAAGCCTATAGCCTGCCGGCGATCCACGACATCACCACCGACCCCTACGATCCGCCGCGGTTCGAGGCGGTGGCGCGGCTGCGCACCCGCGAAGCCAATCCCGTCGCCTATCCCGGACTGGCGACCTACCAGCTCCAGCGCACGGCCTATCCCGATGTCGAGCCGTTGTCCGCGCAAGTGCCGCCGCAAGCCGCGTTCGACGCCGCGCTCGGCGTCGTCACCAAGCGCAAATGGCGCATCGTCGACGAGCGGGCGCCGGTGCCCGGGCGCCGCGAAGGCCGCATCGAGGCGATCGCGCAGAGCCCGATCATGGGCTTTCGCGACGATATCGTGATCCGGATTCGCCCCTCCGGCACCGGATCGCGCATCGATCTGCGTTCGGCCTCGCGCTACGGCATCCACGACTTCGGCGCCAACGCCGCGCGCGCGGTGAGCCTGCTCGAGGACATCGACGACGCCACGACGCCGGACAAGTCGGAGCGCCCGCTCAAGAAGGTCCAAAAGTCGGCCACGGCGGCGGGCAAGAACGCTCAACCCGCCAAGCGATAGGAGCCCGCGATCGAGGGCGCGCCGTCGGTCGCGACGCGCCCGCGCGTCACCAGATCTTCCAGATGCGCGAGCGTCGACAGTCCGGCGGCGCCGGCCAGGCGCGGATCGAGCCCGATGTAGATCGCGCGCACCAGCGCGGGAATGTCGGCCTCGCCCTTGGCCAGGCGATGCAGAATAGAGGCCTCGCGCCCCTGCCGATGGCGGATGTAGTGCTGCACGAATTGCGGCGCTGCGCGAATGGCGCCGCCGTGGCCGGGAAAGTAGGTCGCCTCCGGGCGCCGCGCCAGCTTTTCGAGCGAGGCCATGTAGTCGCTCATGGCGCCGTCGGGCGGTGCGACCACCGAGGTCGCCCAGGCCATGACGTGATCGCCGGCGAACAGGATGTCCGCACCCTTGAGCGCGAAGGCCATGTGATTGGCGGTGTGGCCGGGCGTGGCGACGGCTTCGATCCGCCAGTCGCCGCCGTCGATCACTTCGCCATCGGCCAGCGCGTGATCGGGCCGGAACTCCGTGTCCGCGCTGGCGTCGAGCCGCTTGGCCTCGCCGATGTTGAGCGGACGCGCCGGCCGGTGCGGCCCCTGCGCCAAGACCGGCGCGCCGGTCGCGGCCTGGACCAGCCGCGCGGCCGGGGAGTGATCGCGGTGGGTATGGGTGACGAAAATATGCGTCACCGTTTCGCCGCGCACCGCATCGA
>JBGPOB010000179.1:0-7637 GCA_041487815.1 Xanthobacteraceae bacterium
CTGGGGCGAGCGTTTCGGCATGACGCATTTCGTCAATCCGAAGGACGCCGGCGCCGACCTCGTGCCGCATCTCGTCAACATGACCAAGCGCGGTGCCGACCAGATCGGCGGCGCCGACTATACCTTCGACTGCACCGGCAACGTCACCGTCATGCGCCAAGCGCTGGAGGCCTGCCATCGCGGTTGGGGCCAATCGATCGTCATCGGCGTCGCGCCCGCGGGCGCCGAGATCGCGACGCGGCCGTTTCAGCTTGTCACCGGCCGCGTCTGGAAGGGCACCGCCTTCGGCGGCGCGCGCGGGCGCACCGACGTGCCCAAAATCGTCGACTGGTACATGCAGGGCAAGATCGCGATCGACCCGATGATCACGCATACATTGCCGCTCGCCGACATCAACAAGGGCTTCGACCTGATGCACGCCGGCGAAAGCATCCGCAGCGTGGTGGTGTTTTAGGGTTCAAGCAACGAACAATGGCGGATTTGTTTCATTTGGAGAAATGGACATGCGCACGAAGTCGAAATTGCCGACTACCGCTGAATTCCTGACCAATCCGCATCCAGGCGAAATCCTGGCCGAAGAGTTTCTCAAGCCGATGGCGCTGTCGCAGACAGCTTTGGCCCGCGCGATTGGCGTTCCGCCACGGCGCATCAATGAAATCGTGCTCGGCAAGCGCGCCATCACAGCCGATACGGACCTTCGGCTGGCGCGGTATTTCAAAATGTCCGACGGCGTTTTCCTCGGATTGCAGACCGACTACGAACTGATGCAGCACCGGCGGAAGATCGGCGCGCAACTGAAGGCAATCAGGCCGCGCGCGGCGTAAACTCCCGAGGACTAACTCGCCAGCGCCGCCAGGATGCGCGCCCACGAGCGCGTGCCCTTGTGGAACGAGGTGAGATCGAACTTCTCGTTGGGCGAATGCACGCGGTCGTCGTCGAGCGCAAAGCCAACCATGATCGTGTCCATGCCGAGCACGCGCTTGAAATCGCCGACGATCGGGATCGATCCGCCCTCCCCGACCGCGATCGCCTTCTTGCCCCACTCGGCTGCGAGCGCGGCCCGGGTCTTGGCCAACGCGGGATTGTCGAACGGCAAGCTGATCGCCGGCGCGAGCCCGTAGTTCGCGAACGCGACCTTGCAGTCGACCGGCAGCCGCGCGCGCACGAACGCCTCGAAAGCCGCCCGGATTTTTTCCGGGTCCTGCGCGCCGACAAGTCGGAACGACACCTTCGCCATCGCCTGTCCGGGAATGACGGTCTTGGCGCCCTCGCCGGTGTAGCCGCCGAGGATGCCGTTGATCTCGGCGGTCGGGCGCGTCGCGATCTGCTCGATCACCAGGCGGTCCTTTTCGCCTGCCGGCGCCTTGAGCCCGACCGGCCCAAGAAAATTTTCCGCCGTCAGATCGAGCCCGGCAAGATCGGCCTTGATGTCGGGCGGCAGATCCTGCACCCCGTCGTAGAAGCCGGGGATGGTGACGCGGCCATTGTCGTCGTGCAAAGCGGCAAGGATTTTCGCCAGCACGCGGATCGGATTTTGCGCCGCCCCGCCGAACAGGCCGGAATGCAGGTCGCGATCCGCGCAGGTCAGCCGCACTTCCTCATAGACGAGGCCGCGCAGCGAGGTCGTGACCATCGGCGTGGCCGGGTCCCACATGCTGGTATCGCAGACGAGGGCGATGTCCTGCCGCAGCTCGGCGGCGTTGTCCTTGACGAAACCAAAGAGATGCTGCGAGCCGCACTCCTCCTCGCCCTCCACCATCATGGTGATCGGGACCGGCAGCCGGCCGGTCACCGCCTTGAACGCCCGGCACGCTTCGACGAAGGTCATCAACTGGCCTTTGTCGTCGCAGGCGCCGCGCGCAACGATGATTTTTCGCCCGTCCGGCAGCGTTGAAATCCGCGGCTCGAACGGCGGGGTTTCCCACAGATCGAGCGGATCGACCGGCTGCACGTCGTAGTGGCCGTAAAACAGCACGCGCGGCGAAGGCCCGGCGCCGTTGCCGCCGGCCGCCTTGCCGACCACGACCGGATGGCCGGCGGTGGGGCGCACGTTGGTCTCGAAACCGAGGCTGGTGAGATCCTTCGCCACGAACTCCGCCGCCGTCCGGCAGTGCTTGGCGTAGGCGGGATCCGTCGACACCGATTGAATGCGCAAAAAGTCGAATAGCCGCGCCAGCGCGTTGCCCTGATCGGCGTCGATGCGGGCAAGCACCTTATCGAGAGTTGGCGCGGCGATCATGGCTCGCTATTTCCTGAGAATTCCGCCGAGCGTACCGCGGATGATTTGGCCGGTCACGCGTCCGCTGGTACCGCCGCCGATCGACTTGGCAATATTGCGAGCGACTTCCGAACCGACGCTGCGAACGACGGTGCGCGCGACGATCTGACCCGGGCTCAGGCGCTGGCCGCGCGGATTGTTGGTGCCGAACACCGTGCCGACGATACCGCCGACCTTGTCGAGCCATCCGCCGCCGGCAGGCGCGCCCTGCGGAGGCATTCCGGCCGGTTGACCGGGCATGAGAGGCGCGGTGCCGGTATCGACGCGCTTGCTGAGTTTTTCGTAGGCGGATTCTGAATCAATCGCGGTGTCGTACTTGCTCTTGTAGGGCGACTTGTCGATCACCGCCTTGCGTTCCTCCGGCGTGATCGGCCCCAGCCGCGCGGACGGTGGGCGGATCATCGTGCGCTCGACTATCGACGGCGTGCCGTTGCCTTCCAGCAGCGACACCAGCGCCTCGCCCTTGCCAAGTTCCATGATCGCCTTGAACGTGTCGAGCGCGGGATTGGCGCGAAACGTCTCGGCCGCGGTCTTGACCGCTTTCTGGTCGCGGGGCGTGAATGCGCGCAGCGCGTGCTGGATGCGATTGCCGAGTTGCGCCAGCACCTTGTCGGGCACGTCGAGAGGGTTTTGGGTGACAAAATAAACGCCGACGCCCTTGGAACGGATCAGGCGGACGACCTGCTCGATCTTGTCGAGCAACGGCTTGGGCGCATCGGTGAACAACAGGTGCGCTTCGTCGAAGAAAAAGCACAGTTTCGGTTTCGCGGCGTCGCCGACTTCCGGCAGCTCCTGGTATAGTTCCGAAAGCAACCACAAAAGGAAAGTCGCATAGAGCCGCGGGCTCTCCATCAGTTTGTCGGCCGCAAGGATGTTGATGAACCCGCGCCCGTCGCGATCCGCGCGCAGGAAATCCTTCAGCGTCAGCGCCGGCTCGCTGAAGAATTTGGCGCCGCCTTGATTTTCCAGCACCAGAATTTGACGCTGGATGGTTCCGATCGTCTGTTTCGTGACATTGCCGTATTGGGTCGTGAGTTCCGCGGCGTGGTCGGCCAGATAGCTCAAGATCGCGCGCAGGTCCTTCAGGTCGAGCAGCAGCAATCCATTTTCGTCCGCGACGCGGAAGGCGATGTTCAGCACTCCCTCCTGCACGTCGTTGAGCTCCATCAGGCGGGATACGAGCAGCGGCCCCATTTCGGAAATCGTCGCGCGTACCGGGTGACCCGCCTCGCCGAACAAATCCCAAAATATGACGGGGAATTGATCGGGCTCGTAGTCAAAGCCCATGTCCTTGGCGCGCTTGACGAAAGCCTCCTTGGCATCGCCGGCCGCCGCAATGCCCGACAGGTCACCCTTGATGTCGGCGGCAAACACGGAAACGCCGGCACGCGACAACCCCTCCGCGAGCACCTGTAGCGTTACGGTCTTGCCGGTGCCGGTGGCGCCGGCAACGAGACCATGGCGATTGGCGAGCGGCAGGGACAGGTATTCCGGCTTCGAGCTCTTGCCGACGAATATCTTGCCGTCCTGATCCGGATTCATCGTTGGCTTCCACTCTTGTTGGTCGTAGCTGCCCGGCGCTCACATCGGAGGGCAGCACGTGTTGTGATGGCTTCGATCCGGAATACTAGCCCATGATCCGGTGAAGTGGAATCCGGTTCGCGGACCCGACGGCGCGAAGCCAGGGCGTTTCTCCCATGAACGCGTGCAAGATCATGCGCCAAATCAAAAAGTCTGCATGCGATCTGACGTAATAGCAGGGTTCGGATTTGCCGATCGCGCACGCGTGCGTCGTCGCGCGTGGCGTCTTGGCCGGTCGCTACAAAGCCTTGTTGCCGCGCACGAGAATGTAAACATGCAATGCAATTGCAAGACGAATTTTAGTTGACACGTGTTGCACACGCGCACTTGTATAGCGCGCGTGCGCGGTTAAGCTTGCAAACAAGCTGGCGGTGCGGGCGCCGGGGGGGGCCATGACGGAATTGATCGATCGGGTTGTCGAGCGTGTCGGTATCGACCGGCCGCTCGCAGAAAAAGCGGTCGGCATCGTTCTCGATTTTCTGTCGAAGGAAGGTCCGGCCGACAAGGTACAGGCCTTGCTTGGCCAGTTGCCGGGCCACCAAGACCTGATCGCGGCGGCGGGTGGTGATGGCGGCATGTTCGGCGGCATGGGAGGCGTTATGGGCGTCGGCAGCAGACTGATGGGCGCCGGTCTGAACATGAGCCAGATTCAAAGCGTCACGCGCGAGTTGATGGCCTATTCTCGGGACAAGGGCGCCGCCGACACGCTGAGCGATATTGCGGCATCGATACCGGGTCTGAACCAATTCATTTGACGACGAGCGAGGCGGCGGGGCGTTTCCGCCTGCGGAGTATTGTTCATGAATTACCCCGTTTCAGAGCTCGATGGCATCACCCCGGGGATTGGGGAGCTTCTGGTCTCCAACAAGATTCGAACCACCAACAAGCTGCTGGCGCAGGCCAAGACGCCGAAGAAGCGCCAGACGCTCGCCAAAAAAATCGGCATTCCGGCGGCGCAAATCTTGCGGTGCGCGACGATGGCCGACCGGCTGCGGGTCAAGGGCATCGGACGCGAGACCGCTGAACTGCTCGAACTAGCCGGGGTCAAGACCGTCCAGGACTTGCGTTATCGCAACCCCGCCAATCTCGCGCAGGCGATGGCAAGCGCGGTCAAGCGGCAAAAGCTGGCCCGGCTGCTGCCGTCCGAGAAGATCATCATTCGCTGGATCGAAAACGCCAAGAAGCTCAAGAACGAAGTGTCCTATTGAGCGCGCGGGGCCGAGGCCTCGCTTGACAGTTGCGGCGCCGCCGCGCCATTCCAGGCCCATGATCGCGGACAAGACCAAGGCGCCCCTGGTCGTCGTGCACCCAGCGCGCCTCGCCGCGATGCTGTCAAAAGCACGCGCGGAAGGCCGGCCGCTGGTCATGGGCGTGCTGAACGTCACGCCGGATTCCTTCTCCGACGGCGGGCGCTATCTCGATCCGGAAACCGCGGTCGAACACGCCCGCCGCCTGATCGCCGAGGGCGCCGACCTGATCGATATTGGCGCCGAGTCCACACGACCCTACGGCGGCGCGCAGCCGGTCACCGCCGATGCGGAGCTGGAACGGCTCTCGCATGTCGTACCAGCAGTCGTTGCGCTGGGAGCACCGGTTTCAATCGATACGATGAAGGCCGGCGTCGCCGATTGGGCGCTGCGCTTGGGCGCGGCGATCGTCAATGACGTCTGGGGCCTGCAGCGCGACCCCGACATGGCGCGGGTCGTCGCGGCGCACAATTCTCCAGTCATCGTTATGCGCAATCGCGAACGGGCCGACGCACCCGATATCGTCGCCGACGCCCGGTCGTTCTTTGAACGCTCCCTCGACATCGCGGCGCGGGCGGGCGTCGCGCGCGAAAACATCGTGCTCGACCCGGGAATAGGATTCGGCATGACGGCGGAACAGTGCATGACCGTCATTGCGCGCCTTGGAGAATTGGCAATCTTTGGCCTCCCATTGCTGGTGGGTGCCTCGCGCAAGCGGTTTATCGACAAGGTTTCGCCGGCGCCGCCCGACCGCCGGCTGGGCGGCTCCATTGCAGCGCATTTGCTGGCGGCGCAGAACGGCGCCGCCATCATCCGCACGCACGACGTTGCCGAGACGGTGCAGGCGTTCAGGGTCGCCGCCGCAATTGGAATGCGGCCATGAGCGACACGATCTTCGTCACCGGCCTGTTGATCCATGCGCATCATGGCGTGATGGAGCACGAGGCAAAGGTCGGCCAGCGCTTTGTCATCGATCTTGAATTGACCGTCGATCTCGCCGCGGCTTCGCGCTCCGACAAGGTCGCCGACACCGTTTCCTATAGCGCCATCGTGGACACCGCCACGCAAGTGTTTACCAAACGCAGCTATCGTTTGATCGAAGCCGCAGGCGGCGCCGTAGCCGACGCCATTCTTGAAGCATTTACGCGCGTCGAAGCCATCCAGGTCACCGTGCGAAAGCCGCATGCGCCGATTGCGGCGATCTTCGGCGATGCCGGCGTCGTGATTACGCGCAAGCGCCGTGGCTGAGTCGCTGCTCGCGCTGGGGGGCAATGTCGGCGATGTCCGCACCACGCTCGATCGCGCGGTCCGCAGGCTGTGCGCCGGAACGGATGTGCGGCTGCTGGCGCGTTCGTCCGACTACCTGACGCCACCCTGGGGCGTTACCGATCAGCCGGCGTTCGTCAATCTCTGCATCGCGGTCGAGACGGAACTCTCTCCCCACGCCCTGCTCGAACGCGCGCGCGCCGTCGAGCGGCAACTCGGGCGCGACCGGACCAACGAGGTTCGCTGGGGCCCGCGGTCCATCGACATCGACCTCTTGACCTATGACAATACGGTGATCGACGAGCCCGAACTGCAGCTACCCCACCCGCGGATGCTGGAGCGGGCCTTTGTTCTCGTTCCGCTCGCCGAGATCGCGCCGGATCGCGTCATTCACGGGATGACGGTCCGCGATGCACTGGCGAAACTCGACGCCAGCGCCATCAAACCGCTGCCGCCGCACCTTAGCCAATTGATCTGACGCGCGCCCGCCAGATGACGATCGGGTCTCGTCGTGGCATGGTCCGCCGTCGAGGATCCATGCCGGACGAACTGAGATTTGCCGCCGAATTTCCGCCCGCGACGCAGGCGCAATGGCGGCGGCTTGTCGACGCCGCGCTCAAGGGCGTGCCGTTCGAGAAGCGGCTCGTCTCCCACACCTACGACGGCCTCCCCATCGCACCGCTTTATGGGCGCGACGCCGATGCGCGGCCGGTGGCTGGGCGCGCACCCGGCGCGCCATGGCAAATCGTGCAGCGCGTCGAGCACCCCGATCCCGCCATCGCCAATGCCGATGCACTCATCGATCTCGGCAATGGCGCGACTGGCCTGACGCTGGCGTTCGCGGGCGGCACCGGCAGCTACGGCTACGGGATCGACAGCGCGCCCGCAACGCTCGCCCGCGTACTGGAGGGCGTTTTCCTCGATGGCATCGCGCTCGATCTCGACCTCGCCTGGAACGCCAGCGATGCGCCGGCACGCATCGCAACAATCGTAACCGAACGCGGCCTCAAACCGGGCGCGGTCGAGTTCCGCATGAACTTCGACCCGATCGGTGCTATCGCATTCACGGGCGGCAGTCTGGTGGCGTGGCCGACGATGGCGCCACGCTTTGCGGCGATGATCGGCGAATTTTTTGTACAGGGTTTTCGCGGTCCGTTTGCGCTGGCCGACGGCCGCATTATTTACGCCGCCGGCGGGTCGGAGGCACAGGAACTGGCATTCGTCATGGCGGTCGCGGTCGCCTATCTGCGCGCATTCGAATCCGC
>JBGPOB010000180.1:0-7602 GCA_041487815.1 Xanthobacteraceae bacterium
CGACCGGCTGGGTGGCCGGCGTCGGCGTTGAGCACATGTTCGATCCGCATTGGTCACTTCGCGGCGAGGCGCTGTACTATTCCTTGGGCGATCAAACACGCTCTGCTGTCTCGCCAGGCGGCGATACTTATAATACGGTATTCCATCACGAGGTGTTCGTCGCCCGTGCTGGCTTGAACTATAAGTGGTAAATTCCGCTCCCAATCTTTTCGATGCAAGTTAGGCGACACTGATGAGAGCCCGGGCCAATGCCCGGGCTCTCTCTTTTGGACGCTGAATTAAGCCTGACGTGAAAAACTCAAACGCGGCATTTCAACCCGGCCAATGCATCATCGCCAAGGGCGATCCCGGCTCGTCGCTGTTCTTCCTGCAAAGCGGCATGGTCAGCGTCAAGTTGCCGTCGGGCGGGCGGCTCGCCACCCCACGCCCGGCGAGCGTATCGCGCGCAACCTGCCGCCATTCTGGCGCGGCGGCTGATTCAGGCGAACGGCAAGATCGACCTGCTGACGGGATATTGCCCAGCCGCCAGAGTTGCCTCTCCACCAATCCCCACTATATTCCCTGCACATTCATCGCGGGCGGAACCACAAGGCAGTGTGCGGTTCGGGTTCGTTAACCGGGCCGTGGCAAGGCTTTGCGGCCATTCGCATATTCCGCTTTTCAGCATTGTTTTGGATTATCCATGGACCTGCGCAACGTCGCCATCATCGCCCACGTCGACCACGGCAAGACCACGCTGGTCGACCGGCTGTTGCAGCAGTCCGGCGCGTTCCGCGACAACCAGCGCGTCGCCGAGCGCGCCATGGATTCCAACGACCTCGAACGCGAGCGCGGCATCACCATTCTTGCCAAGGCGACCTCGGTGGTCTGGAAGGACACCCGCATCAACATCATCGATACGCCCGGCCACGCCGACTTCGGCGGCGAGGTCGAGCGCATCCTCAACATGGTCGATGGCGCGCTGGTGCTGGTCGACGCCGCCGAAGGCCCGCTGCCGCAGACCAAGTTTGTCGTCTCCAAGGCGCTGCGCATGGGCCTTAAGCCCATCGTTGTCATCAACAAGGTCGATCGCTCCGACGCGCGGCCGACGCAGGTGATCAATGAGGTGTTCGACCTGTTCGCCGCGCTCGACGCCAGCGAAGAGCAGCTCGATTTCCCGATCCTCTACGGCTCCGCCAAGGAAGGCTGGATGGCGAAAAGCCCCGAGGGACCGAAGGACGCGCGCATGGCGCCTTTGTTCGATCTGATCCTGCGCCACGTCGCGCCGCCGACCATCGAGGACGGCCCGTTCCGCATGCTCGGCACCATTCTCGAAGCCAATCCCTACCTCGGGCGCATCGTCACCGGCCGCATCAGTTCGGGTTCGGTGAAACCGAACCAGCAGGTCAAGGTGCTCGACCGCAACGGCAAGCTGATCGAGGAAGACCGCATCACCAAGGTGCTGGCGTTTCGCGGGCTCGAGCGTCAGCCGATCGAGGAAGGTTTTGCCGGCGACATTGTCGCGATTGCCGGCCTGCCGGAGGCATTCGTGTCGCACACGCTGTGCGCGCCGGAAGTCACTGAGCCGTTGCCGGCGCAGCCGATGGATCCACCGACGCTGGCCATGACGTTTCGCATCAACGATTCCCCGCTCGCCGGCACCGAGGGCGACAAGGTGCAGAGCCGCGTCATCAGGGACCGGTTGCTGCGGGAAGCCGAGGGTAACGTCGCGCTCAAAATCAGCGAGTCGAACGAGGTGGACTCGATGGAAGTCGCCGGCCGCGGCGAGCTGCAGCTCGGCATCCTGATCGAGACCATGCGGCGCGAAGGCTTCGAACTGTCGGTGTCGCGGCCGAAAGTGCTGTTCGAGCGCGATGCCGACGGCAACATCCTGGAGCCGATCGAGGAAGTCGTCATCGACGTCGACGAGGAGCACTCCGGCGTCGTCGTGCAGAAAATGTCGGAGCGCAAGGCGGAAATGCTAGAAATGCGCCCATCCGGCGGCCACCGGGTGCGGCTGGTGTTCCACGCACCGACGCGCGGGTTGATCGGCTATCAGGACGAATTGCTGACCGACACCCGCGGCACCGCGGTGATGAACCGCCTGTTTCACGCCTACGGTCGCTATCGCGGCGAGATTATCGGCCGCCGCAACGGCGTCTTGATCGCCAACGACTCCGGCGAAGCGGTTGCCTATGCGTTGTGGAATCTGGAGGATCGCGGCCCGATGATGATCGAGCCGGGCTGGAAAGTGTATCGCGGCATGATCGTCGGCGAGCATACCCGCGGCAACGACCTTGAAATCAACGTGCTCAAGGGCAAGAAGCTCACCAACATCCGCACCACCGCGAAGGACGAGGCGGTGCGGCTGACGCCGCCGATCCGCATGACGCTGGAAAAGGCGCTTGCCTATATCGAGGACGACGAATTCGTCGAGGTGACGCCAAAATCGATCCGGCTGCGCAAGAAAATCCTCGATCCCAACGAGCGCAAGAAGGCCGAGCGGCAGAAGGAAGCCGTGGGCGCGTAACACGCGGCCACCGGCGCCTCAGGCCGCGGCGCGGCGCATGGCGGCGCAGCGGCCCACCGGCGACGCCATCCGCCGACCTGTGCCGAATCGAGCCATGTCGCGCGCCAAATCTCGTGCCATGGCGCGGCGCCGAGGCCGGTCCATCCATTCTCGGGCGCGAAGACCATTTCAAGTCAGATCGGCTTATGGCGCTAACAGTCTGATATCGGGCGCGATCTCATCCGATCCCGCGCCGCTCCGCCGCTGCCGGCATCGCCACGGCCGGAATTTGGGCCCTTCTTCGGACTGCCGGCCGATGCGCGGCAAATACGCCACACTGCGCAGAAATATCTCGCATCGTTAACCGAAGGTTAAACTCAGCCCTTGAACGCGGCCCCTCGAATTGATTCTAATCGGGCCATGAGCACAACCCTTATCGAGATACGCAAGGCCAGGACCGCGGACGCGAGCGCGGTGGCGCAGACCCACGACGAGGCGTGGCGCGCGGCCTACCAGGGCATCATTCCCGGGCCCGAACTCGAAAAGATGATCGCGCGGCGCGGCGACGCTTGGTGGGAAACCGCCATCCGCAAGGGCAGCCGCGTATCGCTGTTCGTATTCGGCGACCAGATTGCCGGCTATGCCAACTACGGGCGCAATCGGGCGCGCAGCCTGAGCTATGACGGCGAGATCTACGAAATTTATTTTCAGCCCGAGTATCAGGGCCTCGGCTTCGGCCGTCGCCTGTTCACGGCGGCGCGGCGCGACCTCGCGCAGAGCGGCATGAACAGCCTCGTCGTGTGGGCGCTCTCCGAAAACGAAAGCGCGGTGGCGTTCTACCGTGCGCTCGGCGGCGGCGCGGTGGCGCGCTCCTCGGAACGATTTGGCGAGAAGACGCTCGACAAGATTGCGTTCGGCTGGAAGGCGTAGTCGCGCCTCAACTGGCTCTCAATCGGCGCATCAGCCTGACCGTCAGGTTTGGGTGTAGCGCTGTTGGCCGCTCATTCCCGCGACCGCGGGAATCCAGAAATGGAAATGCCGCAATTCCTGCCTCTGGATCCCCGCTCGCGCGGGGATGAGCGGCGCTTGTCACACCGCCCGCCGCCGACTGCTCGCGAAATTCCAACGAAGCAGATGGTCAAGATATTCGCGGACGAAAGATTAGCCCGACTGCGTAATTGACCACGATTGGCGCAGACAATAACGCTGCGTTTGCCAACGATAGAACAATCAAGTGAATTGGATTGTCGTAACGCAACTTTGGAAATGGAAATATTTGCGTCCAGTTTGTGACGAAGGCCAGTGCAAAGAAAACGGGAAATACAATCAATGCCGTTGTTGGTTCGATGGACATCAAACGCGAGAAATACAACGCCAACAGCACAACCGTAATTATGGCGTAGTTCGAACTAGCCTCGGCGTCCTTGAAAATAAATTCTGTCGCGATGTAAGCAACAAGCAGCAATATAACAAACACGCCGACGCGCCGCAGGCGTTGGCGATGATCGCTCGTCGAGGTCGTCATGATTTTTTTGCCAGTGACATCCCGTTGTTAGATCAGGATACCTAATCCTTCGCGATTTCACCTGGCGGCAGTTATGCCATTACACCGTCGGCGCGGGCAATCCATGGGCGGCGCAGGCGGCGCGCACCGTATTGACCAGGAGGCAGGCGATGGTCATCGGCCCGACGCCGCCCGGCACCGGCGTGATCGCGCCGGCGCGTTCGGCGGCCTCGGCAAAAGCGACATCGCCGACGATGCGGGTCTTGCCGGGCGTCGCCGACGGCACGCGGTTGATGCCGACATCGATCACGGTCGCGCCCGGCCGCACCCAGTCGCCCTTGATCATTTCAGGCCGCCCGACCGCCGCGAACAATAGATCGGCGCGGCGGCAGACCGCCGGCAGATCGCGGGTTTTGGAATGCGCGACGGTGACGGTCGCGCTTTCCGCGATCAGCAGCGCGGCGAGCGGCTTGCCGACGATGTTGGAACGGCCGACGACCACCGCATCCAGGCCGACGAGCGAAGGCGTCACCGACTTGGCCAGAATGATGCAGCCGAGCGGCGTGCACGGCACCAGCGCCGGCAGGCCGATGGCGAGCCTTCCGGCGTTGAGCGGGTGAAATCCGTCGACGTCCTTGCCGGGATCGATGGCGTTGATGACCTTCTGCGCATCGATCTGCGGCGGCAGCGGAAGCTGCACGAGAATGCCGTTGACGGCGGGGTCGGCGTTGAGCTTGCCGATCAGCGCCAGCAGTTCGGCTTCGCTGGCGGTCGCCGCCAGGTGATGGTCGAACGATTTCATGCCGGCCTCGACGGTCATTTTCTTCTTGCTGCCGACATAGACTTCGCTCGCCGGATTGCTGCCGACCAGCACGACCGCCAACCCCGGTACCACGCCATGCTGCTTGCCCAGCCGCGCCACTTCGTCCGCGACCTTGGCGCGCGTCTGCGCCGCGATCTGTTTGCCGTCGATCACGCTGGCCGTCATGCCTCAACTCCCGCCATCCGTTCCAGCGCGGCCGCCAATGCAGCGGCGTCGCCGTCGATCCGCAATCGTTTGATGCGCGCGCTCGCCCCGCCGACGAGCGTGATATCGCGCGCAGCCACGCCGAGACTGCGCGCCACGAGCCGCGCCAGCGCGGCATTGGCTTCGCCCTCGCTCGGCGCCGCCCGCACCCGCACCTTGAGCACCGTGCGGCCGTCCGCCATGCGCGCGATGCCGTCGATGGCGTCGCGGCCGCCCTTCGGCGTCAACCGTACGGTCAGCACGACACCGCCGTCGGGCGCTGGCGCGTAGAAATTTGAGCCGGGCGATCCCACCGCTTGCCGTCCTAAATGAAGGCCTTGGCGATGTTGGGGATGATCACGTTCTGGATAAACACGATGATCAGGATCAGGATGATCGGCGAAATGTCGATGCCGCCCATGCTTGGCAGCAGATTCCGGATCGGCCGCAGCAGCGGCTCGGTGATGCGATACAGGAACTCCCCGATCGCGTGAACGATGGGGCTGCGCGCATTGATGACATTGAAGGCGATCAGCCAGCTCATCACCGCGGCGGCGACCAGCACATAGACATAGAGCGTCATCAAATACGAAATGAAGCCAAGAAATTCGAGCATGGCCCCCTCGGGCGCGGGTTTGTACCTGAACGTGTACCCTTCCAGTCCTACGCCCGCAAGGTCGCGTGGCCAATCCTTGACAGCCCCCGCCATGCGCCCTAAATGGCCGCACTCGCGTGCGGCCTACCGCAAGATATTCGCGTGGGCCGACGGGGCCGTAGCTCAGTTGGGAGAGCGCCGCAATCGCACTGCGGAGGTCGTGAGTTCGAATCTCATCGGCTCCACCACCCTACGCTCTTCGAGCTTCGGGTGGCGGGCCACCGAAACTCGAAGAGCGTAGGGTGCCTCCCGAAGCTCCGTCAGGAGCGCAGGGAGGCTGGTGCATTTTCGGATTCACACGGCGCGGACCACACAATCTTCGAGCTTCGCGTGGCGGGCCACCGAAACTCGAAGAGCGTAGGGTGGGATTTGATGTGGTATGTCTATTTTCTAGAGCTCAGCAACGGCGACATTTACGTTGGATCGACTCCTGATCTCAAGCGCCGGTTTCAATCGCATCAAAAGGGGCGGGTGCAATCCACCAAGCGCTATTGCCCGGTTTCACTAAGGGCTTACGTCGCCGTGGAGACAGAAATCAAATCAAGGCAACTTGAGAGATACTTCAAGTCGGGTTCTGGTAAGGCAATTGCCCTAAAACGATTCCTCTAAACGTACTGGTTATGCGCAACTCTCGTCGATTTCATGATCGCTGCCGACCCCGTATTCGACGAAAAACACTTTTCCATCTTCCGCCATCCGCCCATGCTGTTTCTGTGGATCGCGCGGGTGGCGACGGCCGTCGCCTACCAGATGCAGGCGGTCGCGGTCGGCTGGCAGATCTACGAACTGACGTCGAGCCCGCTGCAGCTCGGCCTCGTCGGCCTCGCCATGTTCATTCCCGGCGTCTGCCTGGTCCTGGTGGTGGGGCACGCCGCCGATCGTTACAACCGCAAGATAATCGTAGCGGCCGCGCAGGCCGTCATGGCGCTCGCGGTCGGGTTTCTTGCCGTTGCCACTGCCAACGGCACCGCTTCCACCGCACTGATCCTGACCTCGGTGTTCGTGCTCGGCGCCGCGCGATCATTCGAGGCAACGACGATCCAGACGATGCCACCGTCGATCGTTCCGCCGGCGGTGTTGCCGCGAACCATCGCCGGCCTGGCGTCGGCGTCTCAAACCGCGACGATCGTCGGGCCGGCGCTCGGCGGCGTGTTGCTGATCCTCGGTCCGACGCTGGTGTATGCGACCTGCTGCGCGCTGTTCCTGATATCGAGCGTGTTCATCCGGCTGATCCGGCTGAGCCGTGCGGCTGCCAAGCGCGAGCCGGTGACGTTCAAGACGTTGTTCGCCGGCATCAATTTCGTTCGCCATAATCCGCTCGTGCTCGGCGCCATGTCGCTCGACTTGTTTGCGGTGATTTTCGCCGGCGCGACGGCGCTGTTCCCGATTTACGCGCGCGACATTTTTGCAGTCGGCCCTTCGGGCCTCGGCATGATGCGGGTAGCGCCCGCGCTGGGAGCGCTGACGATGTCGCTCGCGCTCGTGCGATGGCCGTTGCGCCTCAACGTTGGCCGGACCATGTTCGTGGCGGTGGCGGTTTACGGCGCCGCCACCATCGTATTTGGCCTGTCGAATTCGTTTGTTGTCGCGCTGGCGGCGCTCGCGGTCACCGGCGGCGCCGACATGGTGAGCGTCGTCATTCGCCAGCCGATGATCCAGCTCGAGACGCCCGACGCCATGCGCGGCCGCGTCAGCGCGCTGAACTCGCTGTCGATCGGCACCTCGAACCAGATCGGCGAATTTCGCGCCGGCGTAACCGCGGCATGGTTCGGCACCGTGCCGGCGGTGTTGATCGGCGGCATCGGCACGTTGCTCGTGGTGCTGATCTGGATCAAGGCGTTCCCGTCGCTCCACCAGATGCGCGCGTTCGAACGGCGCTACAAGTAGCGCGGCTAGTGCGTGATCCCGAAAAGTGGATACCGGTTTCCCGCCTTCGCGAAGCCCGCTTC
>JBGPOB010000181.1:0-7598 GCA_041487815.1 Xanthobacteraceae bacterium
CCGGTTTACATCGCAGGGACCGGATTTCGAGGGTCAGATCCGCCGCTTGCGCACCAGCGATGGCGTTCATTTCACGCAGGCCGGCGCCCGCAAACTCGCACACTATGTCGAACGCGAGATCAACCGTGCGCTGGCGCCGACAGGTCCGGTCGCGATTGCCTTGCCGGTCGAGCCCAATGCGGATCAACCGCCAGGACCCGCCACGTCGGGTCCTGGCGTAGCCATTCCACGCCCTCTTGCGGGGCCGGTGATTCCTCTCAATGCGACCAGCGAGCGCAGCGAAGCTGAGGAACTCGCCGGAGCCAGCGGCGCGCGGCAGTCGTTGACAGATGCCGTTGCCTCCCGCGTGCTTGTCCGCGGCGAGTTGTTGCCCGCGCCAGCCGGACGCGCCGATGATTTTGTCTGGCCGCGCCGCGCGCCGGCGCCTCCTGGCGCCGACCCCGTTGTGGCGACGACGACGTTGCCGATGACGCCGATGATTGCCGAACGCCCGTCGGCAGCCGCGCCGGCGACGGCTTTGCCGGCGCGCACACGCCAAGCCGCACGTGCGCCGCGACCGCCCGGCGCGATCGGACAGGCTCAAACAGCGCAGCGGGAGATTCGCCGGCAGTCGCCATCGCCGTTCTTCTTTTTCTTCGGCGGACGCTAGAGTGCAATCCGGCGAAGTGGGAGTCCGGTTCGCCGCAAGATTGCGCGATAAATCAAAGAATCTAGACCATGATCCGACTCAATTTAAACGGATCATGGTCTAGGGTGTGATCCCGAAAAAGCCTGCCCCGGGACTTGTTCCGGGGGTTACAGACTTTCCCGCCTTCGCGAAGCCCGCTTCGGCGGGCGATGCAAGGTCGGCTAAGATCGCACCCAAATTCAATATGTCAGTGGAGTGATCTGATTCAGCCCGAGCTGATCAGACTCTCTCGCGCGTCAGCGCGGCAAAGTCGACTCACCGGTCAGGAATTTGTCGACCGCGTGCGCGCATTGCCTGCCTTCACGGATGGCCCAAACCACCAGCGATTGGCCACGGCGCATGTCGCCGGCGGCAAAAACCGTTGGCAGTGACGTCTGGTACGCAATCGTATTAGCCTTGACGTTGCCGCGCTGATCGAGCGCTACGCCAAGGGACGCGATCATTCCCTCGTGCACGGGGTGCACGAAGCCCATGGCGAGCAGCACAAGATCGCCGTCGATCTCAAATTCGGTGCCCGGGATCGGTTTGATCTTGTCGTCGGCGTGGACGCAATGCAGCTTCTTCACCCGTCCGTTCAGGCCCGAGAATTTTTGCGTCAGCACGGAGAACTCGCGCTGCGCTCCCTCTTCGTGGCTCGACGACGTGCGCAGCTTGAGCGGCCAGTCTGGCCACGTCAGGAGCTTGTTTTCCTTGGCCGGAGGCTGCGGCATGATTTCAAAATTCGTCACCGATATGGCGCCCTGCCGGATCGCCGTCCCGATACAGTCCGAGCCGGTGTCGCCGCCGCCAATGACAATCACACGTTTGCCGGCGGCAAGGATGGGTTCGCTGCCTTCGGGCGGTTCATTGCTCACGCGCCGATTCTGCTGCGGCAGGAATTGCATCGCGAAATGAATACCCGCAAGCTCGCGTCCCGGGATCGGCAGGTCGCGTGGCTTTTCTGCGCCGCCGGCGAGCACGACGGCATCGTGAGTTTTCACGATTTCCTCGATCGCCATGGTGACGCCGACATGGGCGTTATAGCGAAAGACGACGCCCTCCGCCTCCATCTGCGTGATACGGCGGTCGACGTGAACCTTCTCCATCTTGAAGTCCGGAATGCCGTAGCGCAACAGTCCGCCGGCCTTGGCATTCCTCTCGAACACGGTGACGTCGTGGCCGGCGCGCGCGAGCTGCTGGGCGCAGGCAAGGCCCGCGGGGCCTGATCCGATGACGGCGACCTTCTTTCCGGTCTTCTTGCCTGGCGGTTCCGGGAGCACCCAACCATTCTCGAACGCCTTGTCGACGATGGCGCACTCGATCGTTTTGATGGTGACCGGATTGTCGTCGAGATTGAGAGTGCAGGATGCTTCGCACGGCGCCGGACAAACGCGACCGGTAAATTCGGGAAAATTGTTGGTCGAATGCAGATTGCGCGAGGCTTCCTGCCATTGGTCCTTGTAGACGAGGTCGTTCCAGTCCGGGATCTGGTTATTGACCGGGCAACCGGTGTGGCAATAGGGAATGCCGCAATCCATGCAACGCGCGGCCTGTTCGCGCGTTTCGTTCTCCGGCAATGGCAGCACGAACTCGCGCCAGTGCTTGATGCGCTCCTCGACCGGCGCGTATTCGCGGTCGTTCCTTTCGAACTCGAGGAAGCCAGTGACCTTACCCATCCCGCTCAAGCCTAATTTGGGCAGGGGGCGAGCGTGCAGGCCCCTGAGCTGGGGCTGGGTCGCTGCCAGGGGTCGATATTCACCACATCATCGACTTGCGCGCGCCAATTGATGCAAGGATCGAAATCGATTTTGATGCCGGTCGGTATGCTGTCCATCGACGCTTGCAGGACATCGATCGACAGGCGATTGTTGCAATACGCCTCCGCTTCAAAATTGATGACCTTGCCAACGATTCCGATCCTGGCTCTATCTCCGTGCTGAACGGATGACCCGTTGCAATCCGAATACCGAGCATCCTCACGTGCGCACACTATCTCGCACGCCGTCTGGCTCAGTGCCGCAGTACCAACCGAGATGAATGCCAAGGCGGCGGCGAAAATGCCGATGACCTTATCCATACGCTATTCCGCCGCCTGCATTGCATCGGCCTTCGCCTTTTCCTGTTCGGCAAGCGCGCGCCGATATTCAACCGGCATGACTTTGCGGAATTTCGGCAGGCATTCATCCCAGTGCTCGATGACGTACGCGGCGCGCGCCGACCTGGTAAAGCGCGCATGGCGCGAAATCAGAAGATGCAGCCGTTCGGCGTCATAGCGCGTCATGTCCGCGAGAACATCGACGCGTCCATGGGCGGCAAGGTCGCCGGCGTGACCAAACTCCTGTGCATTGACTTGTTCTTCAGCGGCCACCGGCTCAAGTTCAACCATGGCCATGTTGCACAGCGTCGGAAACGTTCCCGCTTCGTCGTACACGTAAGCAATGCCGCCCGACATGCCGGCGGCAAAATTGCGTCCCGTCGGGCCGAGCACCACGACCAGGCCGCCGGTCATATATTCGCAGCAATGGTCGCCGGCGCCCTCGACGACTGCGATCGCGCCTGAATTGCGCACCGCGAAACGCTCGCCGGCAATGCCGCGGAAGTAGCTTTCGCCGGAAATCGCGCCGTAAAGCACGGTGTTGCCGACGATGATCGACTGCTCCGGCACGAACCCGGCGTCGGCCGGCGGGCGCACGATAATTCGGCCGCCGGATAGTCCCTTGCCGACGTAGTCGTTGCATTCGCCTTCGAGTTCCAGCGTCACGCCTTTCGCAAGCCATGCGCCGAAACTTTGCCCCGCGGTGCCCGTGAGCTTGATGTGAATCGTATCGTCGGGAAGTCCTAAGTGGCCGTAGCGCTTGGCGATTTCGCCGGACAGCATGGCGCCAGCCGCGCGGTTGATATTTCGGATCGTCGTGACGATGCGCACCGGCGCGCCGCGATCGAGCGCGGCTCGCGAATCCGCGATCAACTTGCGATCCAGGATGTCGTGGATCTTGTGATCCTGGGTCTCGCAATGGTGGATGGCAACGCCCGCCGGCGCATCCGGTTTGAAGAATAGCTTGGAGAAGTCGAGGCCCTTCGCCTTCCAATGCGCAATGACGCGCCGCTGATCGAACATTTGCATCTGTCCGACCATTTCGTCGAAGGTGCGGAAGCCGAGCTGCGCCATCAGCTCGCGCACTTCCTCGGCAACGAAGAAGAAAAAGTTGATGACATGTTCGGGCTGGCCGCGGAAGCGCCGTCGCAATCGCGGGTCCTGGGTCGCGACGCCGACGGGGCAGGTATTGAGATGGCATTTGCGCATCATGATGCACCCGACCGCGATCAAGGGTGCGGTGGCGAAACCGAACTCGTCCGCCCCGAGCAGCGCGCCCACGATCACGTCACGGCCGGTTCGGATGCCGCCGTCAACCTGCACCGCAATGCGGCCGCGAAGGCGGTTGGCGACCAATGTCTGGTGGGTTTCCGCGAGCCCGATTTCCCATGGGCTGCCGGCATGCTTGATCGAGGTGAGGGGGCTCGCGCCGGTGCCGCCCTCGTAACCGGCGATCGTGACATGGTCGGCACGCGCCTTGGAGACGCCGGCGGCGACCGTGCCGACGCCGACTTCCGACACCAGCTTGACCGACACGGCGCCTTCGGGATTGACGTTCTTGAGATCGTAGATGAGCTGGGCGAGATCCTCGATCGAGTAGATGTCGTGGTGCGGCGGCGGCGAGATCAGGCCGACACCGGGCATCGAGTGGCGCACCTTCGCGATTATTTTGTCGACCTTGTGCCCGGGCAACTGGCCGCCTTCGCCAGGCTTGGCGCCCTGCGCGATCTTGATCTGCATCACATCGGAATTGACGAGGTACTCGGTGGTGACGCCAAACCTTCCGGAAGCGACCTGCTTGATCGCCGAACGCATCGAGTCGCCGTTCGGCAGCGGCTTGAAACGATCGCTTTCTTCGCCGCCTTCGCCAGTGTTCGACTTGCCGCCGATGCGATTCATCGCGATGGCAAGCGTCGTATGCGCTTCGCGCGAGATCGAACCAAAGGACATGGCGCCGGTCGAGAAGCGCCGGACGATGTTCTTGGCCGGCTCGACTTCCTCGATCGGAACCGGCCTGCGGCCGTCTTCCGTCGCGTCCTTGAGGCGGAACAACCCGCGGATCGTGAGCAACCGCTCGGTTTGCTCGTTCACCATGGCTGCAAAAGCTCGGTACTTATCCGGCAGGTTGCCGCGCACGGCGTGCTGGAGCGTGGAAACGGTCTCGGAGTTCCAGACGTGGTCCTCGCCGCGCAAGCGCACCGCGTAATCGCCGCCGACGGCGAGTGCGTCGCGATAGATCGGCGCATCGCCAAACGCCTGACGGTGCCGACGGACCGTTTCCTCGGCGACTTCTTCCAGGCCGGCGCCCTCGATCCGGGTTGCCGTACCGGTGAAATACGTTCCGACGAAATCCGACTTGAGGCCGACCGCATCGAAAATCTGCGCGCCGCAATAGGACTGGTAGGTCGAGATGCCCATCTTCGACATCACCTTGAGCAGTCCCTTGTCGACCGCCTTGATGTAGCGCTTGAGGATTTCCTTGTCGTCGAGTTGCTGCGGCAGGCTGCCCTTCATCGCCAGTAGCGTCTCGAAGGCGAGGTAGGGATTGATCGCTTCCGCACCGTAGCCGGCGAGGCAGGCAAAGTGATGCACTTCGCGCGGCTCGCCCGATTCGACGACAAGGCCAACTGATGTACGCAGTCCCTCGCGGATGAGGTGATGGTGCACCGAGGCGCAAGCCAGCAATGCCGGAAGCGGGATGCGGTCCGAGCTCGCGGTCCGATCGGACAGGATGATGATGTTGATGCCGTCGCGGACCGCCTGTTCCGCTTGCGCGCACAGCGCGCGCAGCGCCGCATCCATGCGCGCCGCGCCATGATCGGCTTGCCACGTCGCATCGAGCGTCACCGACTTGAAGTGGGAATCGCTGACCTCCGAAATCGAGCGGATTTTCTCAAGATCCGCGTTGGTCAGGATCGGTTGCCGCACTTCCAGCCGGCTCTTGCGCGACGACCCTTCGAGGTCGAACAGGTTCGGCCGCGGCCCGATGATCGAGACGAGACTCATGACGATCTCCTCGCGGATCGGATCGATCGGCGGGTTCGTCACTTGCGCGAAATTCTGCTTGAAGTAGGTAAACAACAGCTTCGGCTTGTCCGACAACGCCGAGATCGGCGAGTCGTTGCCCATCGAGCCGACCGGTTCCTCCCCCGTCGTCGCCATCGGTGACATCAGGAGCTTGAGGTCTTCCTGCGTGTAACCGAATGCCTGCTGCCGATCGAGCAGCGCGAGGTTCGACAAAACCGGGCGGCTCGGCGCCACCGGCAGGTCTTCGAGCACGATCTGCGTGCGCTTGAGCCACTCCGCATAGGGGTGGCTGCGCGCCAGCGTTGCCTTGAGCTCGTCGTCGGGAATGAGGCGCCCTTCGGCGAGGTCGACCAGCAACATCTTGCCCGGCTGCAGCCGCCACTTGGTGACGATGTCTTTTTCGGGAACCGGCAGCACGCCCATCTCGGACGCCATGATGATGCGATCGTCGCGGGTGACGAAGTACCGCGCCGGGCGAAGTCCGTTGCGATCGAGCGTGGCGCCGATCTGGCGGCCGTTGGTGAAGGCGATCGCCGCCGGCCCGTCCCAAGGTTCCATCAGCGCGGCATTGTATTCGTAGAAGGCGCGGCGCTCCTCGTCCATCAGCGGATTGCCCGCCCAGGCTTCCGGAATCATCATCATGACCGCATGGGCGAGCGGGTAGCCGCCCTGGGTGAGGAACTCCAGCGCGTTGTCGAAGCACGCGGTATCGGACTGGCCTTCATAGGAGATCGGCCACAGCTTCTTGAGATCGTCGCCGAACAGCGGCGAGGACACCGAGGCCTGGCGCGCCGCCATCCAATTGTTGTTGCCGCGCAGCGTGTTGATCTCGCCGTTGTGCGCGATCATCCGGTAGGGATGCGCCAGCGACCAGGTCGGGAACGTGTTGGTCGAGAAGCGCTGATGGATCAGCGCCAGCGCCGATTCGAAATCGGGTGCGTGCAGATCGGGGTAGTAGGTCTCGAGCTGATCGGCGAGGAACATGCCTTTGTAGATGACGGTGCGGCATGAAACGGAAACCGGATAGTAACCCGAGCCGGCGCGGATGCGGCGCTGGTAGATCGTGCCGGAAATCGTCTTGCGCAGGATGTAAAGTCGGCGTTCGAATTCGTCTTCGGTGAGGAACTTCGGGTTGCGCTTGATGAACACCTGGATGTGCTTCGGCTCGGTCGGCTTGACCGAGACGCCAAGCGTCGAATTGTCGGTGGGCACCTCGCGCCAGCCGAGAACCTGCATGCCGTCGCGCGCCGCCGCTTCGGTGAAAACCTCCATGATCTCATTTCGCCAGGCCACGTCGTGCGGCATGAACAGCTGGCCGATGGCATATTCGCCGGCTGCCGGCAGGTCGATGCCGGATTGCTTGCACACCCGCGCGAAGAAACGGTGCGGAATTTGAACGAGAATTCCGGCGCCATCGCCGGCGCGTGGGTCGGCGCCGACTGCGCCGCGATGTTCGAGGTTGCACAGAATCGCCAACGCGTCCTTGACGATCTGGTGCGACTTGCGGCCCTTGATGTCCGCGATGAAGCCGACGCCGCACGAATCCTTTTCGAGCGCGGGATCATAGAGCCCACGTGCAGTTGGCAAACCGGGATCGGCGGTATCGTGTCTCGCGCTCATGCTATCCTCGCCGCGATCAGAACAACCTCGTCTCCTTCGCTTTTTCGTTTGGCGCATCCGTTATATCCGCGGCGCTCGCCAAGCGCGCGGCACGCAACATGCCGTTGTCGTGACCGACAGTCGTTCGCAGTTTCATCCCGCTGCGTAGCAGGCCGCAATTTCAAGACGCAGCGAACGTCCGCGCATCAC
>JBGPOB010000182.1:0-7562 GCA_041487815.1 Xanthobacteraceae bacterium
ATGGGGGAGAGCCGCGACGCCCGGCTGCGCCTGCTGCAGCAGTTGTCCTCGCTCGATCCGCACCCGGAGAGCGTGCCGATCAACATGCTGGTGCGGGTGGAAGGTACCCCGCTGGCGGATGCGGCGGCGCTCGATCCGCTCGATTTCGTGCGCACCATCGCGGTTGCGCGCATCGCGATGCCGCGGTCGATGGTGCGGCTTTCCGCCGGCCGCGAGGACATGAGCGAAGAAACGCAAGCCCTGTGTTTCCTCGCCGGCGCCAATTCGATCTTCTACGGCCCGAAGCTGCTCACCACGCCCAACCCCGAGCGCGACCGCGACATGGCGTTGCTCGACAAGCTCGGGATGGTGCCGATGGCCTTGGATGAGCGATGAGCAATGAGCAATTACCGGCCCCATCCTGAGGAGCCCGCCGTAGCCCGAAGGGCGAAGGCGTGGCGTCGCGAAGGACGAGGCCGCCCCATCCACCGATCTCGGGTTTACCCGAGATCGGATTATGGAGTGCGCAAGTTGGCCAAGGCTGACTTGCGATGACGCCCTCGCTTGGCTCGGGCGCCTCAGGATGACGGCTGAGCGGTCGTGCCGCGTGCGTTGCGCCTACTTCACCACCAGCACCGGACAGGGCGCCAGCCGCACCAGGCGGTCGGCGGTGCTGCCGATGATGCGCTCATAAAGTGCCGAATGGCCCATGAAGCCGACGACCAGAACATCGGCCTTGCTGGCATTGACATAGGCGACGACCGCCGCCACCGGGTGACCGGCCACCACTTCGGCGTTGAGCTTGACTTTCTTCTTCTTGGCGATATCGCGCGCCTTCGCCAGCACGTCGTGAAATTTGTGATTTTCCTCGGTCTTGGTTTCGATAATTTCGTCGATCGACGCGGGAATGTTCGGCAGCACCTCGACCGAAATCATGTGCAGCGACGCGCCGTGGTGCTTGGCGAGGTCGCAGGCCATGGCGAGCGCGCGAAAGCCGCCCTCGGACCCGTCGTTGGCGACAACGATGTGCTTGAACACCTCACACCTCCTACTTGGCCAGCTCGATTTTCGGCAGGAACCATGTCTGCGCGATGACCGTCGGCACCACGGCGCTGGCGATCACGGCGACGACCAGGACCGTGTATTGCGACTGGTCGATGATTTGATGACTGTAGCCGTAGAGCGCGGAGATAGTGCCGAAGGTGAGCCCGGTCGACATCAGCAGCGTAGTGTACATGCCGTCGCGTTTGGCGAAACGATAATAGCGCGTGAGCGGCAGGATGCCGATGAACTTGGCCGCCATTTTCATGCCCAGAAACAGCGCGATCAGCCCGGCGCCGCTCACCAGCACCTTGGCTTCCACCAGCGAGCCGGCCTTGAGGAAATAGAACGGCGTCAGAATCGCAAAGGCAATGACGCGCATGCGGTGCGGAAGCTCGGGATCGCGCTGGAAGGCGGGCGCCAGCGCCATGCCGATGAGATAGGCGGGCAGCACCGCCTCGCTGCCGACGGCGGTGGCGAATCCGCCGAGCGCGAACAGCACCAGCAGCAGCAACTTGATCTCCGGCTCGCTGACGCGGCGTCCGACCTGGGCGAAGAACCAGGGCGCGAATTTGGGCAGCAGCCACACCGCGACTCCGGTGGCGGCGGCGAAGGCGATGAGCCACTGGTTGAAATTCGCGAAGACGATGCCGAGCGCCAGCACGGTGCCGAGGTCGGTGATGAAGCAGGCGGCCAGGATGATCTTGCCGAGCTCGGTCTTGTTGAGTCCGGTCTCCACCATCACCGCGTAGACCACGGCGACCGAGGTGGTGGAGAGCGAAATTCCGGCGATCTGCGCCTGCGGCCAGTCCCAGCCGAGCAGGTAGCGCGCGGCCAGCATGCAGCCGAGATAGGGCAATAGGAAACTGACAACGCCGATGCCGACGCTGGCTCCGAAATTTCGGCGCACGACGGCGGCGTCGACCTCGGCGCCGGCGAGGAAGGTCAACAGGATGGCGCCGAAGCCGGCGAGGTAGTTCACCCACGGCGTCAGCGGCAGGCCGATCAGATTGCCGCCGATCGCGCCGACCATGATCTCGATGAGCGCGACCGAAAGCGCCAGCCGGATTGAAATCACCGCGGACGCCAGCGCGAGGCCAATCCATACCGCCGACGCGAGCCACAGGTTTTCCATCATCCGTCATTCTCCCTTGCGCTGCCGTGCCTGAGATCCGCGGCAAGGTCGCAGGGCTGGCGCGTGTCCGCGTGGGCAATGAAATACCGCCATCGCTCGACCGATCGATCCCTACCGTTCCTCGTGTGCGGTAGGAGTCATCAGCCGTTGCGGGCGGTTTCGGGGGACTCCATCCCCATCGCGCGGAACGTTATCGGGGCCGGCTTCGACGGTCAACACGCGCGGCAGACAAGCACGGCGTTTTCCGGTAGTCTTCGCCTGCAATTTCTCACGACGCAATGGAGGCGAGCCATGTGCCACCATGTCCATGTCCGGCTTTCCGCAGACGAAGAAAAATCCGTGAAAAAATTGTCCGGCGTCTTGATCCCGGCCTATGCTTCGATCGTGCTGGCGTTGCTCGCGGCGACGGTCTTCATCCAGCAGCCGCGGCAAAGCGAAATGGTCGCCTCCGCGGCCCCGGCGGCGTCACAGCATCCCGAGCATGCGCGGCAGCCATAACGACAGTTCGGGAACATAGGTCACGATCACGAGGAAGATGAGCATTGTAAAAAGCCACGGCAGCGTCGCGATCGTCAATTCGGTGATGCCCATCTTGGCGATGCCCGAAGCGACGTAGAGATTGAGCCCGACCGGCGGATGGCACAGGCCGATTTCCATGTTCACCGTCATCAGAATGCCGAGGTGGATCGGGTTGATGCCGAGCCTGACGGCGACCGGAAACAGGATCGGCGCCGTGATGAGGACGATCGACGTCGGCTCCATGACGTTGCCGGCGACGAGCAGCAGCAGGTTGACGAACAGCAGGAACTCGACCCAGGTTACGCCGGCCGATGTCACCCACGCGATCATCGTCTGCGGGATCTGCTCGCTCGTCATCAGGAACGAGAACAGCACCGCGTTGGTGACGATGTAGAGGATCATCGCCGACATGTTGGCGGAGCCGAGCAGGACCCTGGGCACGTCCTTGAGCGTCAGGTCCTTGTAGACGAACACCGCGATGACGAAGGCATAGACGGCGCTCATGGCGGCGGCTTCGGTCGGCGTGAATATTCCCGTATAGATGCCGCCGAGCACGACGATGACCAACAGCAGGCCCCAGATCGATTCACGAAATGTACGCCAGCGCTCCGCCCAGCTCGCGCGCGGCTGGCGCGGATAGTCGTTTTTCCAGGCCCGGTAGAACGTGGTCAGTCCGAGCATGGTCGCGAGCATGATGCCCGGAATGACGCCGGCCATGAACAATTGGCCGACGGATGCGGAGAGCACGCGTTTGCCTTCGGGATCAATTCCGGATGCGCCGCCGGTCGCGACCGCGTAGATCACCATCACGATCGACGGCGGGATAAGGATTCCAAGCGCGCCCGAGGTCGCGATCACGCCGGCGCCGAAGCGTTTTGGAAAGCCTTGGCGCACCATCGCCGGCAACAGTATTGAGCCGATGGCGACCACGGTCGCCGGCGAGGAGCCCGATATGGCCGCGAACAGCGCGCAGGCGGCGACGCCGGCGAGGCCGAGGCCGCCATACCAGTGGCTGACCATCGAGGACGCGAAATTGATCATGCGCCGCGCGACGCCGCCGTGGGTGAGGAAGTTGCCGGCAAGAATGAAAAACGGGATCGCCATGATCTCGAAATTCTCGATGCCGGTGAACAGCTTCAGCGCCACGGCTTCGATTGGCACCGTGGTCAGGACGTACAGGAAGGTGAGAACGGTGAGGCCGAGCGCGATTGAGATCGGCATGCCGGTCAGCATCAGCGCGATCAGGAGTCCGAAGATGATGGCGGAATTCATCGCGCGGGCACCACCGGCTGCTCGAGCTCGATGCCTTCAACGCGGGTTTCGTCATGATGCGGCAGTTCGCCGGTGCGCCAGTAGTTCACGCCCACCTGCAGAAAACGGAAACACATCAGGTAGGAGCCGAGTGGCACGCAGAGGAACACGATCCAGCGCGGCAATTCGAGGTCCGGCGAGACCTGATCGGTTTGCGCGAGTTCGATGACGAATTTCGCGCCCATGGTGCCGACGACGGCGGTGAATAGCGCGCCGCAGGCGAGACCGAACAAGATGATCTTCCCGCGCAGCGACGGTCTGACCTGGTTGACCACGACGTCGACGCCGACATGGATGCCGGTGCGCACGCCGTAGGCGGCGCCGAATTTGGCCATCCATACAAACATGTAGATGCACAGTTCCTGCGCCCAACCCATGTGGATCGGAAACAGGAGCGGATAAAGCAAAGGAACCCCGGAACCGTAGCGGT
This sequence comes from Xanthobacteraceae bacterium, assembly GCA_041487815.1. Taxonomy (GTDB): domain Bacteria; phylum Pseudomonadota; class Alphaproteobacteria; order Rhizobiales; family Xanthobacteraceae; genus CANJBX01. The sequence goes on from JBGPOB010000182.1 coordinate 4,416, forward strand.
GGAGGACCGCGACGAAAATCAGCAGCGTCGCCGCCGCCATCAGGGTCGCGATCAGTACTTCCTCGAGTCGATCGAGGATCCTGAGCATGCAAATTCCTCCCCGCCAGCTTGTTTTTTGCAACGTTGCCCGGCGCACCGCCTGCGCGCAAGTACTTTCGGCCGCTTGCCGCCACGATTTGGTGCGACTTTAGTGCACCGCTGCGCCGTTGCGCGGCATCAGCGCGCCGGCATGCTGAATGACTTCGCCTGCGAGGCGATGGCCGGCTGCGGCGGCAAGCGAGGCGTGCGCACCCGCGAGCCGGGCCGCCAGGTAGCCGGCGTTGAAGGCGTCGCCGGCGGCAGTGGCGTCGACGGGCTGGACAACCTGCGGCACGGGGACGTGTTCGAGGCCGCTTGCGGTCGCCACGAGGGCGCTGTTGGGGCCATTCTTGACGACGATTTCGCCGATCCCGAACGCGCGCAAGCGCTCGACCGTCGTCTCCGGGCTGGAATCGCCCCACAGCACGGCTTCATCGTCATACGCAGGCAGTGCAATATCGACACGCTTGAGCGCTTCCATGAAAATTGTGCGGGTGCGCGCGAGATCGCCGCCCCAGCCGCGCGGCCGAAAATTACAATCAAATGCCACGATCGCGCCGCGCTGGCGCGCGACTTCGAGCGACGCCAGCAGTCGGCCAAGGCCGACGTTGGAATAGAGCGACAGCGTGGTGCCGGAGAAATAGATCAGCCGCGCGCCGACGAGCGCCTCGGCAACCCGCGACCAATCCGGCAATTCGAACAAATCGCGCGCGGGCGCCGTTTCTCGCCAGTGAAAGAATCGCCGCTGTCCGTCCGGGTCCGTGTCAATGATCGTCAAGGCGGGGAGGCGGCCGGGCGCGCGCAGGATCAAATCGCAGGCGATGCCTTCCGCCGTGGCGAGCGCAATCAGCCCTTCCGAGTACGGATCGTCGCCGAGCGCGGTCGCATAGGCGGTGTTGATGCCCGCGCGGGCGAGATAAACGGCGGTGTTGAACGTGTCTCCGCCGCACGACAGTCCGAAACGGCCGTCCTGGCCACGGCTCAATTCGATAACAACCTCGCCGATCGAGATAGCCTGTCCGCTGGTCGTCATGCCGCGCCGATCATTGCGGCGCCGGTGGCGCCTGCTGGGCGCAGGTTTGCCATGGCTACGCCGCGCCCGCCAGCGTATCTCTGAATGTCGTTTGCGGAGATACCGGGGCATGAATGGCTTGGCCGCCTGGGCCGCACGCTTGCCGCGGGGAGCGGTCGGCGTTGCCTGCGGCACGGCCGCGGCTTTGTGCTGGGCATTCGGGCTTGTATCGGCCCGCCACGGCATCGCCATCGGTCTGTCGCCGCTCGATTTGACGTTTCATCGCCTGGTTTGGCCGGGGCTCGCGTTTCTGGCGTTTGCAGGGCATTGGGGGATCGCCGGCGTCGCCGAACTGGGCTGGGGCCGCAGCATTATTCTGACCGCCTGCGGCGGCATTTTGGTGGCGCTGTTGAGCAACGCGGGTTTTCTGCTCGTGCCGCTCGGCCATGGCGGCGTGATCCAACCCTCAAGTGCCGCGCTCGGTGGATTGCTGCTGGTGACGCTGGTGCTCAAGGAAAAGCTTTTGCCGGCGCGCGCGGCTGGCGCGCTGGCGATCTTGTGCGGCCTTTGCGTGATTGGATTTGAGGCGCTGTCGACTTTCGGCGCCGGCGGCTTGCTGGGCGACCTGTCGTTTGCCGCGGCTGGCTTTTCTTTCGCGGTCTTCGGCATCTTGCTCAAATTGTGGCGGGTGATGCCGATCCGCGCCGTTGCGATCACCAGCATCCTGTCGCTTGTTATGATACCTCTGCAGCTTTTCGTATTCGGCTTCGATCGCATCATCGCCGCCGGCTGGCATGAAAATCTGGTCCTGGCTGTCGTCCAGGGCGGGTTGTCGGGGGCCGCGGCTATCTATCTGTTTACGCGCGCCGTCGTGCTGCTCGGCGCCGGCAGGGCGGCGGTTTTTCCCGCACTGGTGCCGCCGTTCACGCTGCTGGTGGGATTTGTGGTCGCCGGCATCATGCCCACCGCGCCGCAACTCGTCGGGCTGGTGATCGTGCTGGTCGGCTTCCGGCTGACGCAAAAGTCCTGAGCGAAATCGCGCGCCGACCCTGCAGCGGGTCCGCTATTCCGGCCCCGCATATTTGCCCGCGGTCGCGGGAAACATCGACTTGACGATCTTCAGCCGCGAAATGTCGGTGGTGGCGTCCATGTGCAGGAAGATGGCGGCGTCACGCAGCAGCTTCTCGACGCCGGAATCGAGCATTATGCCGGTGCCGCCATGCAGTTCGACGGCGTGCTGCGCGACCTTCATGATCTCCTCGGATGCAAACAGCTTGGCCATGTTGCACAGCGTATCGGCGTCAGGGGCGTTCTCGTCCACGGCGCGCGCTGCGGTGTCGGTGAGCGCGCGCACCGCGGCGACTTTCGTTGCCATGTCGGCGAGCCGCATGGCAACGGCCTGATGCTTGATCAACGTGCGGCCGCCCTGCACGTAGTTCTGCACATAGTCGGCGGTGACTTCGAAGGCGCGCACGCCGACACCGAGATTTTTCGACGCCTGGATGATCTTGCCGGCCCGGAAATAGACGCCGGCCTTGCCGAGCGCGTCGTTTTCGACGAGCAGGTGATCTTCGGGCACGCGCATGTCCTCGAACACCAGTTCGCCGTTGTTCATGAAGCGGCCACCCAGCGTCTCGTTGCAGCGCGCGACCGTCAGCCCCGGCGTTTCGCGCGGCACCAGAAACGAAGAGGTGCCTTGCAGCATGCCCACCGCCGGATTGGTGTTGGCGTAGACGACGTAAAGCCCCGCATCGTATCCGTTCGAGATGAACTGCTTGCGGCCGTTGATGACCCATTCGCTGCCGTGTTTGACGGCGCGCGTCTGCATCGCGGCTTCCGGAACGTTGTAAGGCAGCCAGCGGTCGGACGCCCCACGCGGCTCGGTCAGGCAATGCGCGAGCAGGAATTGCGGATCCTCGACCAGCCGCTGAAACCACTTCTTTTGCAGGTGCCGCGGCGCCAGATGGCGCAGCAGCAAAGCGACCTTCCAGTTCTGCACCAGTTTATCCGCCAGGCCTGAATCGCCACGCGCGATCTCCTCGGCGATCAGCGCGAAC
>JBGPOB010000183.1:0-7560 GCA_041487815.1 Xanthobacteraceae bacterium
AATGCTGGTTCGTGGACTGCGGGCGGCATGGCACCGCTTTGCCCGCCCCGTGCGGCTCTGCTATAGGCGGCGCAAAGGGATACCCCGCGCGAAGGAACGCACATTGTCCGTCGACGCCGCAACCGTCCGCCGCATCGCAAAACTCGCCCGCATCGCGGTCGCAGAGGACGAGATCGCGCATCTGCAGGGCGAGCTTAACGCCATTCTGGCGTTCGTCGAGCAGTTGGCCGAGGTCAACGTCGAGGGCGTCGAGCCGATGACCTCGGTGACCCCGATGAAGATGAAGCAGCGCGAGGATGTGGTGACCGACGGCGGGAACGCCGACGCCATCGTCAAGAATGCGCCGGCGAGCGAAGATCATTTTTTTCTGGTGCCGAAAGTGGTTGAATGAAGATGCGCAAAGGCACATTTTTATTCAATCATCCCCGGGCAAGCAGACGGGGGCGTAAAGGGCGGCCTGATGGTAAACTCGGCGAGACCCGGGGATCCAGAAGCATAAGGCGTGGATGGCCGGGACAAGCCCGGCCATGACGAAGCTCTAGGAACTTTGCCATGTGCATGGCATGCGAAGAAGCCGAAATGTATTTCCGCTGGCAGCTGCTCGAGCAGATCGCCAAGGGCGAGATGCCGTTCGGCATGACGGAAGCCGATCTGCGCGCCATGGAATTACCGGTTCCAGGTGAAGTCGAAATCGTCGAGGAGGCGGACGGCCGCGTCATCATCAGGAAAGTCGCCGAACCTGCGCCCGCCAAGGCAAAGCCTGCCAAGCGCGAGACCAAGCCGGCCGCGTTCGTCTGCGACAGCCCGGACGGCGAATGATCCCGTTGCGCCTGGCCGACGCGCCCTTCGAAGCGTGCCGCGTGTAGAAAGACCAAGTGGAAATGACAGCCGTGCGGCAGTGTTACCCTCCTCCCGCGAGCGCTTGCGCGCGGTGGGGAGGGTCGCGAGCGAAGCGAGCGGGGTGGGGGGCGCGTTCTCTGCTCGCTATTTCCCCCCACCCCCGACCCCTCCCCACCACTTCGCTGCGCTCAGCGGGGGGAGGGGAGCAGAGGCGGCACAAGTCCGCTCCGGCGCTTTGGTTTGGCATTTTCGTGCATGATTCAAAAGGTGCGGAGCAACGTCCGCAATGAGCGGTCTCTGCTCCCTCTCGCTTTCGCAGGCGCGCGATCGCCTGCGCGACAAGTCAATCTCCGCCGCGGAATTGACCGAGGCGCATGTCGCGGCGGTGGAGGCCGCGCGCGCGCTCAATGCCTACATCCTCGAAACGCCGGAGAAGGCCCGCGCAATGGCGCGCGCGTCCGACGCGCGGCTCGCCAAGGGCGAGGGCGGCCCGCTCGAAGGCATTCCGCTCGGCATCAAGGACCTGTTCTGCACCGACGGCGTGCGCACCACCGCCTGTTCCAGGATTCTGGAAAATTTCGTACCGACGTACGAGTCAACCGTCACCGCCAACCTGTGGCGCGACGGCGCGGTGATGCTCGGCAAGCTCAACAACGACGAATTCGCCATGGGCTCGTCGAACGAGACCTCGGCGTTCGGCCCGGTGATCTCGCCGTGGCGGCGGGAGGGGGCGAATACGCCGCTGGTGCCGGGCGGATCGTCGGGCGGGTCGGCGGCCGCGGTCGCCGCGCATCTCTGCCTCGGCGCCACCGGCACCGACACCGGCGGGTCCATACGCCAGCCGGCGGCGTTCACCGGCATCGTCGGCATGAAGCCGACCTATGGCCGCTGCTCGCGCTGGGGCATTGTCGCGTTTGCGTCCTCGCTCGACCAGGCCGGCCCGTTCGCGCGCACGGTTCTCGATGCGGCGATCCTTTTGCGCTCGATGGCGGGGCACGATCCGAAGGACACGACATCCGCCGACGTGGCGGTGCCGGATTTCGAAGCGGCGCTCGGCCAATCGGTCAAGGGCAAGAAGATCGGCATTCCGAAGGAGTACCGCATCGACGGGATGCCGGCGGAAATCGAGAAACTCTGGCGCGACGGCGCGGCATGGCTGCAAGACGCCGGCGCCGAGGTGGTGGACATATCGCTGCCGCATACGAAATACGCGCTGCCGGCCTACTATATCGTGGCGCCGGCCGAAGCCTCCTCGAACCTCGCCCGCTATGACGGCGTGCGCTACGGCCTGCGCATGCCTGGCCGCGATATCATCGATCTCTACGAAAAGACGCGCGCCGCCGGTTTCGGCAAGGAAGTGCGCCGCCGCGTGATGATCGGCACCTACGTGCTCTCCGCCGGCTACTACGACGCCTATTACCTGCGCGCGCAAAAGGTCCGCACGTTGATCAAGCGCGATTTTGAGGAATGTTTCGCCAAGGGGATAAGCGCGATCCTCACCCCGGCGACGCCGTCGGCCGCGTTCGGCATCGGCGAGAAGGGCGGCGCCGACCCGATCGAGATGTATCTCAACGACGTCTTCACGGTGACGGTGAACATGGCCGGCCTGCCGGGGATATCGGTGCCGGCCGGCCGCGACGCCAACGGCCTGCCGCTCGGGCTGCAGCTCATCGGCAAGGCGTTCGACGAGGAAACGCTGTTTTCGCTCGGCGGCGTGATCGAGCGCGCGGCGGGGAGTTTTGCGCCGGAGAAGTGGTGGTGATGACGTTAATCCTCATGGTGAGGAGCCGCGCCGTAGCCCGAAGGGCGAAGGCTGATGTCTCGAACCATGAGGCCAGATTCGTGGCCTTATCCTTCGAGACGGCGCTGCGCGCCGCCTCAGGATGAGGTTCGAGTCAGCCAATGACCCCGACCGCCTTCAAGCGCAGCCTCCCGAAGCCCAAGCCGCCCGCCGGCCTTGCGTCTGCGCTCCGGGCGTTGTGGTGGGCTGGTAAGAACGACTGGACGCGCGCCCACGACATCGTCATGGCCCATGAGGGTGATCCCGACTGCGCCTGGGTCCATGCGCACCTTCATCGCGTCGAGGGTGATTTGCCGAATGCGGGCTGGTGGTACAAGCAAGCCGGAAAGCCGGTCGCATCCAGACCGCTCCCGGCCGAATGGGCCTCGATCACCAATGCGCTGCTGTCCGCGCGCGGGCGGGATTGAGCAGGCGCGTCGGCGCGCCCGCGCGGTTGCCGTTACGGCCCTTTCCGGTTGACGACGTTCTCGGGCACCATCTTTGCTTCGAAGCGAAATAGTTGCGGCGATGCGGGATCGACGCTCACCAGCACCCAGTGCGTATCCGGCCAGCCGAATGTTTCGACGCGGGTGAAATTTTCAAACAGGCGGTTGGTCTTGCGGCTGTAGAGCGGCTTGTCGATGCGAAAGAGGTGCGTGTCGCCGTGCAGGTAAGCGACGGGCTTGTCGTAAGCCTCAAGTTCGTCCTGCAGCGCGGCGATGTAATCGTCGAACGCGGACTCCGGCTTCGGCGGCGGTGAGCTGCGCCCCACGAACGGGCCGAAATAGCGGCCTTTTGCCGCCGGCGGCCAATAGTTTTCGAAGCCGGGATTGGCCTGCGTCATCACCACGATGCCGCGGCTGTTGTCGGTTTTGGCGCGCGCGATGGTCGCCTTTAGCCAGGCGAGATTGGCGGCCTTGCGCTCGAGATGTTCGGCGTTCATTTCCGGCGTGCGTCCAAAATTGTCGTTGCTGCCCACGATGTGGAGTGTGACGAACGTGACGCCCCCGATCGACCAGCGCAGGTTCTCGCGGAATTTCGCAAACGCGGGCTGCTGCGCCTGGCTCTCGACGGGCATGGTGCGCTGCCCCAGGCTCTTACCGTCGGGATAGAACATGGTGCGGATTTTGCCGAGCAGTTCGAGCGGGTCGGCCTTTTGCGCCTGCAACGGCCAGCAGTCGGTCCAGTCGTTGTCGCCGGGAGTCAGCACGAACGGATGGCGGACGGACTGGAACACACCGAGCATCGTCTTGTAGTTGGCGTCGACGCAGGGCATCGAGGCGAGCGACGGGTTTTGATTGTAAGGCCGGGAGTCGAACTCGAAATCGCCGACATGCACTACGAAGGCGAGGTCGGCGCGGTTGAGTTCCGCCAGCACGAAGCCAAATTCGCGTTCCTGCACCTTGGTGTAGGGCATATCGCCGATCAGGCCAAACTGGAATGCATTTTGCGCGTGCGCGGTGCCTGCGAGCAGTATCGCCACAATGACGGCACCGAAGCGCTGGCTGACTGTAGCGATTGACATCGACGGCCCTCCCAAATTTGCTTGTATTATCGCGCAAGAGGTTCATTCGCGCCATGCGCAAGCGCCATTCGCTTGACGCTGCCGAACGAACACGCCAAGCCTCGCTCCTTACGGGACACATCCGATGACTGCGCAATCGAAGTCCTCCAAGCTCATCAAACGCGCGTCTGGCGATTGGGAGGTCGTCGTCGGCATGGAAGTGCATGCCCAAGTCGCCTCCAAGGCCAAGCTGTTCTCCGGCGCCTCCACCGAATTCGGCGGCGCACCTAATTCGCATGTGTCGCCGGTCGACGCCGCGATGCCGGGCATGCTGCCCGTCATCAACGCCGAGTGCGTGCGGCAGGCGGTGCGCACCGGCCTGGCGCTCAAGGCCAGGATCAACCTGAAGTCGGTGTTCGACCGCAAAAACTATTTCTATCCCGACCTGCCGCAGGGCTATCAGATCAGCCAGTACAAGTCGCCGATCGTGGGCGAAGGCGAGGTCGCGGTCGATCTGCCGGATGGCGAGACGGTTACCGTCGGCATTGAGCGGCTGCATCTCGAACAGGACGCCGGCAAGTCGCTGCACGACCGCCACCCCTCGCTGTCCTACGTCGATCTCAACCGCGCCGGTGTCGCGCTGATGGAAATCGTCTCCAAGCCCGATCTGCGCTCGGCCGCGGACGCCAAGGCCTATCTGACCAAATTGCGCTCCGTCCTGCGCTATCTCGGAACCTGCGACGGCGACATGGAGAAGGGCTCGCTGCGCGCCGACGTCAACGTGTCGGTGCGCCGGCCGGGCGCGCCGCTCGGCACGCGCTGCGAGATCAAGAACGTCAACTCCATTCGTTTCGTCGGCCAGGCGATCGAAGCCGAGGCACGCCGGCAGATCGCAATTCTGGAGGACGGCGGCACCATCGATCAGGAGACGCGGCTGTTCGATGCGGCCAAGGGCGAGACGCGCGCCATGCGCACCAAGGAGGAGGCGCACGACTACCGCTATTTTCCCGATCCCGACCTGCTGCCGCTCGAACTGATGCCTGCGGACGTGGACGCGCTGCGCGCGCATCTGCCCGAATTACCGGACGAGAAGAAGGCCCGTTTCATCCACGACTTTGGGTTGTCGGCTTATGACGCGAGCGTGCTGGTCGCCGAAAAGGAGAGCGCGGCGTTCTTCGAGACCTTGTTGAAAGGGCCGGGCGGCGCGCGCGATGCCAAGACCGCCGCCAACTGGGTGATCAACGACCTGTTCGGCCGCCTCAACAGCGAGAACAGGACGATCGAGACCTCGCCGGTAAGCGCGGCGCAGCTTGGCGTCATGCTCGATCTTCTGGCCGAGGGCGTGATCTCCGGCAAGATTGCAAAGGACCTGTTCGAGATCGTGTGGACGGAAGGCGGCGACCCACGCGTGATCGTCGAGCAACGCGGCATGACGCAGGTCACGGACCTCGCCGCCATCGAGAAGGTCGTGGACGACATCATCGCCAGCAACCCGGACAAGGTCGTGCAGGTGCGAGCGAAGCCGCAGCTGGTCGGCTGGTTCGTCGGCCAGGCGATGAAGGCATCGGGCGGCAAGGCCAACCCGCAGGCCGTCAACGAACTCTTGAAGCGCAAGCTCGGGCTCTGAACACGCTCACGCTCACGCGCCGGGGTTGCGCGCGCGGCGACGCTTTCATCCACGATCGACCATCCACGCGCGACCGAATTTGGGTCGCATGGCGTCGCAATTTGCGTCCTGCGAGCGCGTCTCGCGCGGCGTCAAACCGATTCGTTTGGCACTGATTCGCCCAATTTTGGTTCGCGAGCGGCCTGTAAGTAGCGATTTTTCAAGCTTGTGTGAAAAAAAATTTTGACGACCATTTCCGCTGCGCGTGCTCGCGATTGCTGCTAACGAAGACGCTGGTTTGCAATCGGCGTTGAACTGTTTCGACAAACGAGCGGCATCCATTGAAGTCGCCAAAACCCTTGTTTCATGCGGGTTTCTTGAATTCACGTTTGATGACGTCGATTGCGCGCAAGTTTGTGCGTGCTTCCACTCGCTGATCGCGCGAGAGGTGCGCGAGGTGCGCTCGCGCGTGCCACATTCGATGCGCATACACGCTTCCTTAAGGTGAAACCGTGTTTTTTGAGTCGTCCTGTAGTAATCGGGATGCAGTGCTTGCGATTCGCGTAAGCACTGTTCCTACACCGCCATCCCATCATGGCTAGGAGGGCACCAATGGCGAAGAAAGCGAAGAAGGCGAAGAAGACGAAGCGTAAGGCAGCGAAGAAGAAGTAGTTACGCTTCGGAGCTCACGCTCCGAATATCTTCGCAGGCTTCAGCATTCGGGCCGGCGGAATCGTTCAGCGGACTGCGATGCGTCCGGCGGACAGCCAACCCGGTTCAAGTTGAAGATAGAGGGCGTCGGCGAGACCGAAGCTCGAACGTCCGAAGGTTTACTCCGTCACTAGACGTAGATCGCTTTCGGAACCGGGGTGCTCCCAAGGAGCATTCCGTCGTCGGCAGGCTTCTGTCGATGCGTTCGGCCCGGGTCTCTCGCCGACGCCCTCGAAATTTTTTGGCCGTCACGGCGGCGCGCTCTTCGCGCAGCGTGCGCCGGGCAACGCCCGCATCTCATCTCCGCTCGCAATGATTTGCGTTGCCGACCGGTTGCGCCGGGCGCGCGAAGGCCATAGCCATGATAGCGACAGGTGCCGCAATCGTGCGCCTTTGTTGCCTATCGATGGAGTTTCAGAACCATGGCCCGCCGATCGAAGCCCAAATCCAAAGCGAGCAAGTCCAAGCCGCGCAAGACAAAATCCCGCTCCGCGGCCGCGAAATCCGCACGCAAGGCGCCGGCCAAGCATGGCGCCGCTGCCAGCGCGCGCCAGAGCAAGCCGATCGATCTCTTTTACTGGTCGACGCCCAATGGCTGGAAAATCACCATCATGCTGGAGGAATGCGGGCTGCCGTACAATGTCATTCCGGTCAACATCGCCGCCGGCGCGCAGTTCAAGCCGGAATTCCTCAAAATTTCGCCCAACAACCGGATGCCCGCGATTGTCGATCCGCAGGGCCCCGGCGGGCGGCCGATTTCGGTGTTCGAATCCGGCGCGATCCTGCAGTACCTCGGGCGCAAGACCGGAAAATTCTATCCCGTTGATGAACGTGGCCGCGTCGAGGTCGACCAGTGGTTATTCTGGCAGATGGGCGGGCTCGGCCCCATGGCCGGGCAGGCCAACCATTTCCGCCATTACGCGCCGGAGCCGATTGAATACGCCGTCAAGCGCTACACCGATGAGGTCAACCGCCTGTTCGGGGTCATGAACAAGCGGCTGGCCGACCGGCCGTTCCTCGCCGGCAAGTATTCAATCGCCGACATGGCCTGCATCGGCTGGACCAACCCGTGGGAACGGCTCGGCCAGAACATCGAAGACTTTCCGCATCTCAAGCGCT
>JBGPOB010000184.1:0-7555 GCA_041487815.1 Xanthobacteraceae bacterium
CACCCGTTTGGGCCGTATCTCCGGCCCCCATCCCAACCGAAATCGGACCTACCCGATGTTCGGCATTTTCCAGTCCGCTCCGCCTTCCAAGCGCCCCTAGAAGACGCCCCTCAGCGAGCAGGGTTTTGAGGATTTAGTGCCTGATTGTGGCATAAATAGGATCGAGAGCAAATATAATGCTCTTATTCCTCGATGCCTCAGCGCCGGGCCGCTGAAGGCGCCACTCAAGCCCTGCGCCGGTCGCCATGTCGGACATGAAACAAGCCCCGGCGGCGGGGACGCCACCGGGGCTCTCTTCATGCCGCGCGGCGGAGGGGGGCGTCTGGGGGGACGGCCGCACGGCACTTCTGGGAAATGACATAGGAAACGCGGCGCGGCGTTCAAGCCGGGGTGCGGCAGGGCGCCGCGGCATGGCGCCGCGCGCGGCGGCGCCGCAAAAACTCGGCGGCGTTCGTCGGGGCCTGACGTGCGCCGCCGCCGTCCGGTTTGATGCGTTAGCATTGCCGCGAATGCGGGCCCGCGCGCTCTCCACGCTGGCGGGGAGAGGGGATTTTGCGGCGCGCAACCCGGCCGGCGCACTGGGAGCGGCGCCGCGCGTGAATTATGATGGGCCCCCCGGCATCGCGAGCGTCTTGATGGCCCAGACCGTCGTCCTCCCGAAGACCAAGGTGCGGCCGAAAACGCAGCGGCCGCCGCTCTACAAGGTCATCCTGCTCAACGACGATTTCACGCCGCGCGAATTCGTCGTCGCGGTGCTGAAGGCGGTGTTCCGCATGAACGAGGACCAGGCCTACAACGTGATGATGACGGCGCACCGGCGCGGCGCCTGCGTGATCGCGGTCTACGCGCGCGACGTCGCCGAGACCAAGGCGAAGGAAGGAACCGAGCTCGGCAAGCAGAAAGGCTATCCGTTGTTTTTCACGACCGAGCCGGAGGAGTAGGGGGGCTGCGCACTTTGGCCAGCCCTGCATCTGCCTCAGCTAAACGTGATGGGCGTTTTGCGGCGAGGCCGGGTAAAACCGCGAATATCAATGCAACAAGCCCTCGCCACGTGGTCACCATTCGTCCGCAGCATCGTGCGCATCGTCGTCGCGCTGCTGTTTTTCGAACATGGCCTGTCGCGGCTGTTCGGCTGGCCTTCGCCGCTGCCGACACCGCCGGTGTTGACGCTGCACTGGTTCGCGGGCGCCATCGAACTCGTTGGCGGCGCGCTGCTGGCGCTAGGGCTGTTCACGCGGCCGGTCGCGTTCATCCTGTCGGGCCTGATGGCATTGGCCTATTTCATCTCGCACGCGCCGCACAGCTTCTTTCCGATCCTCAACCGCGGCGATGCCGCGATCCTGTATAGTTTCATTTTTCTGTATCTGGTGTTCGCCGGCGGCGGGCCGTTGAGTCTCGACGCGCTCCGGCAGCGCCGCCGGTCCGCGCGCCCGGACGCCGATCATGCCGGCGAGGTCGGGACGTTCGCGCGATAGTCTGGCAACGTAGGGTGGGTATGCTTCGCATGCCCACCCGAAAGATTGCATCGAGTTTCGAATGAATACGTGGGCTCGGCGCTTCGCGCCTCAGCCCACGCTACGCTCGCTCATTCCCACGTCAGCGGGAATCAAGTTTCAATAGCGGGTCGGCTGATCCCGGATTTCGCTGACGCTCATCCGGGCTACGCTGGCTTGCCGGATGTAACCTATTGCTTGACATTGTCATGCAATAGGTTACAGTTGGACATGATCCGGAGCTTCCGGCACAAGGGCCTGCACCGGTTTTGGACTCGCAGCGACGCCTCCGGCTTGCGGCCGGATTGGGTTTCCAAGGTGAACCGTCTGCTGCGGCAGCTGGACGCCGCCAAGCAACCCAAGGATTTGGCTATTCCGGGCACCGGCTATCACGCCTTGCGCGGCGATCTTAAGGCGCGATACGCAATGACGGTGTCACGCAACTGGCGGATGACGTTCGACTGGGACGGCGAGGATGCGGTCGACATCGATCTGGAGGACTATCATGGCTGAGCGGCATATTCGGCCCGACCCGAACCGGCCGCCGGTTCACCCCGGCGAGTTGTTGCGCGAGGACGTTTTACCCGCGATCGGCGAACCGGTGATGACGGTGGCGAAGAAGCTCGGCGTCACGCGCCAGCACCTGCATCGCATTCTGGCCGAGAAGGCGCCGGTGACGCCCGACATGGCTGTGCGGCTCGGCAAGTTCTGCGGCAACGGCCCGGGTCTCTGGCTGCGCATGCAGCAGGCCTATGACCTCTGGCACGCCGAGCGCGCGCTCAAGAAGGTGGTGGCGAAGATACCGACCGCCAAGGCGCGGGCGGCGTAAAGCTCGTAGCCCGGATAAGCGGAGCGTAATCCGCGGCGTCGTCATCAGCGCAGCATCAGCCCGCGGATTTCGCTGACGCTCATCCGGGCTACGCTTGCTAAGGACTATTGCGGAAAGGAAAGGAGCGTCGTCTTTTCAGACGAGGTTGGTTGGACGATTTTCCAACTCTTAAATGCAACAAATTGGCTTCCAGCGGTGAATTGAGTTTGCCCGGTTTTTACATCGACATAAATGCGACGCCATTGGTCGAAGCACGTTACCAGCAACAAACTTTCTGCTGACTGCAAAATCGTTCCTAGTGTCTCATCATCGTAAAGAAACGAAACGTCAGAAGCTCCCACTGGCAATTCAAACAAGGCATTCGAGACATGAAGAACCGGCGTGTCAGCACCGGTTGTCAAGATACCTGGCATTCCATTTAGGCGAGGATGTTTGAATATTACTACAGCGGGGTATGGGCGATCTTGGGCAATTTTAGCCTTGATCCCTATGCGGCTTTCGCCCAATGCGCTCACAAGAAAGCATGCGCCGTATGGGATGTCTCCGAATTTGCAAAATTGATTTTGATTTGCGGCTTCCACGATTAGTCCCACCCTCGATTCAAATCAGTTCGTTTGCATACTGGGCACTTTGCTGGACCCCGTGGACGACAATCGCGATCATATTCTCGCTCTTCCTCATGGGTGAGTATTTCAGCCTCAAAACGCTCGCCGCAATTGCGGCATCGGAATCTGACCCGTTCAGTCATGGTCGATCCCCGCACGCGAAACGAATTCACGCCAGAGCTTTTCTGCTGCTTCTTCAGCAGAGAGGCGTTCTTTCTCAGATCCCCCTATGATGTGATCTAGTGCAAGATATAATTCATAGTCGTCTGCTTCGACCCGAATGAAACCGTTCGCGGTAGTCGCCGAAGCTCTACGTGAGTATGAATATGATATTTCGCCCCAGCCTGTGCTGCCTTCGCCATGGACGGTAATGTGTGCTTCACTGTCTCTTGCCGCTTTGTTTAGTACGGTGCATGAAAACGCGGTGTCACCAATCCTCTCAAAGCGAGCGCGGATGGGATCCCCAATCTGATTCAACTCATCAATTGATCGTTGAAAGTAATCTTGGATCGCGGAGAATGCCTTCGCGCGAAACTCCTCACGGTCGATGGCGTCAAACTCCCTTTTGATTCGGTATTGCCTAGATTGAATTTTTGTTGTTGTTGCAGTCGAGATTTCCCCCGGCCTAACGGAAGTATTACTGTCTTGCTCGGGGGTCGAGAGTATGCGCCGAAGTTCGGTGGCTACATCTAGATATCCCGAATTTTCGTTCGTCCACAGCGAAATAGGCTTGCCATCCTTGGGGAGCGCTCTCAATTTTCCCAGTGGCGATGTCTTCCAATCACATGGTTCAAGGATAACGGGAATCACTCTCATCGAACCGGCCTCGTGTCGCTTGAACGCCTCCGCCATTTCCTTTTCGTAACAGTAATCAGACGCAAGAAAATCAGGACTTACTAGCGCCAAAAATATCTGACTCGCACGCAGATTTGTAACGACCTCACGATCGATATTTTCGCCTGCGAGAATTTGGCGGTCATACCAGTCGTCGACGAGACCCTCACGTCTGAGCATCGAGAGATGCTTGTGCAGCCGTTCGAGAGATTTCTAATCGCGGTGAGAATATGAGATAAATAGGTTCGCCATTCTTAGCCGCTCGATTGCGCATATGGAGAATGGAGAGCGGGACTTTCCGCTCTCCATTCGTTTCATTTGCTTCGGTTATATGGTGACTGGTTCGTAGGCTTCAGCGAGATGTCCTCTTGCGAAGCCCTGGTGCGAACTGCACCTTCGGTCCGGCCGAGGTGCAATCCAATTACGCGCGTCGGGGTATTCTGCTTTGCTTCCTGCCGAAGTTGTTTGACCTCGGCGCGCGTCCAATCGTTCCCGGAATTGCGGGTGTACTTTGGCATCAACGTGCTCCATTGCGCCCGTCTAGGCGTTGGAAAACGTCAAGGCTCCGCTGGACGCCTGATCGCAGAATCGCTTAACTGCTCATGCGACTGAGAGAGCGATCTGCTTTCTCAACATCCCCGCAAGTACCTTGACTGTGCTTCGCGGGTCCAACGCCGAGGCCATGGCCTCGGCGTTGGGATTCGCAAGTCGAATCAATATCATCATACGATGCTCGATCTTGATTTGTTCACAAAAGCAATCCATTTAGTTGCGCTGTCCACAGAATTTGGTTGTGGGGCAGGTTGTGCTGATTGCGACGAAAATGGCGGGCGAGATTTTCGCGCGCCAGCCAATATCACCAACACCCCGTCATCGACCCGCGCGTGTCGCACTTCATGCAGGTGCCGTTGCGCGACCTGCGCTTCGTCGCCGCCTGACTCACGTCGCGCCCATCCGATCGTGCGCCCGCGCGGCCGCTTCCGGTTCGGCGGCAATCACCTCGAGATAGGCCCGGGCGGTCTGGTCCGGCTCGCTGCGTCCCTGTTCCCAGTCGCGCAGCGTTCCGAGCGGAATGCGATAGCGGGCCGCAAACTCCTCCTGATTGAGACCGAGCGCGCGCCGGATGATCTTGGCCCGCGGCACCTGTTTCATCCGGGCGAAGTCGCTCGCATTCAAGGGCTGCGCATCCGGGTCGCTGAATGCGGCCGCCATGACTTCATCGTCGGTCATGACGCGCAGCGGTTCAGCGTCTTTTTTGGTTCTGCCTGTCATAAATGCCTTGCTCATGTCGCGTTACGCGCCGCGCTGAAATAATGCGGATCCGGTCGCCTCGCTCCGCATAGGCCACGAAAAGGAGTGCGCGATTGGCCGCGCCGATAAGAAAGTAGCGCTCCTCTCCATAGTCTTTGCGATCGTCGAGCGCGGCGATCGCAAACGGATCGCCGAATGCAAGCTTCGCGCGTTCGAAGGTGACGCCATGCTTGCGCTCGTTGGCGCGGGCTTTGGCGTCGTCCCATTCGAACTCTAGCATGGCCTTGTACGGGATACCAGTAGGAGAGCCAAAATGCTCGGGTCAAAACCCGCGCACGACGTTATGCTCAACTACACCCCGTCGTCGACCCGCGCGTGTCGCACTTCATCCAGGTGCCGTTGCGCGACCTGCGCTCCGTTGCCGCACTCGTCGCACTCGCCGCAGGCTTGCATTCAAGCCCCATCCGCTACTTCTTCTCGATCGAAACGCCGCCGGGCCCGACGTTGATCTGCACGCCCTGCGGTTCTTTCTTCGCCTGATAGAGCTGATAGCCGAGGATCGCGGCCACCGCGATCAACGCGCCGACGACGAGATAGAGGACGTTGCGGCTGACCGGCATCAGCTACACCCCGTCGTCGATCCGCAGGTATCGCACTTGAGGCACGTCCCGTTGCGCACCAGCGTAAAATTGCCGCACTCGCCGCAGGCTTCGCCCTCGTAGCCCTTGGCGCGCGCCTCAGCGCGCCTTTCGGCGGCCGCGTGCTTGGCGTGGGTGCGCGCGTCGACGACGTTGAGCTGCTCCAGCGCCTGCGCCGGCGAGAGTTTGAGTTCCTCCGGCTTGAGCGCGGTGGCGCCTTCGACATTGCCGCCCTGGATCGTGTCGCCGGCGCGGGTGGAGGAGAGCGCGGTGACGTTGCCGCGTCCGCCTTCGCTCGATCGAGCTTCGGCGGATGGCTCCGCGCTGCGCGCGTCGCCGCCGCCGACGACCGTCAGCCTGTCGGCGCGGCTGCGCGTCAGGCCCTTGGAAATGTAGTTCGGCGACGGTTTGCCTTCGGCGATGCCCTTGCCGAGCGCGTCGAAGCCGACGTCGGTCGGCTCGACATGCGCAAGGTCGAAGCGCGACATGTACGAGACCGCGAGCTCGCGGAACACGTAGTCGAGGATCGAGGTCGCGTACTTGATCGAGTCGTTGCCCTGCACGGGACCCGAGGGCTCGAAGCGCGTGAAGGTGAAGGCATCGACGTATTCGTCGAGCGGCACGCCGTATTGCAGGCCGAGCGAGACCGCGATCGCGAAGTTGTTGAGCAGGCTGCGCAAAGCCGCGCCTTCCTTGTGCATGTCGATAAAGATTTCGCCGATGCGCCCGTCGTCGTATTCGCCGGTGCGGAGATACACTTTGTGGCCGCCGACCACGGCCTTCTGGGTGTAGCCCTTGCGGCGGTCGGGCATGCGCTCGCGCTCGCGCAGCACGACGATGCGCTCGACGACTTTTTCCACCACCCGCTCGGCCAGCGCGGTGGCGCGCGCGGCCGTCGGCTTCTCGAGGAAGGCCGAAATAGCATTTTCTTGCGTCTCGTCTTCCTCGTCCTCGTCGGCGATGAGCTGGCTCTGCAACGGCTGCGACAGTTTCGAGCCGTCGCGGTAGAGCGCGTTGGCTTTGAGCGCGAGCTTCCAGGACAGAAGATACGCCGCCTTGCAGTCCTCGACCGTGGCGTCGTTGGGCATGTTGATGGTTTTGGAAATCGCGCCCGAAATGAACGGCTGCGAGGCCGCCATCATGCGGATGTGGCTGTCGACCGAGAGATAGCGCTTGCCGCTGCGCCCGCACGGGTTGGCGCAGTCGAACACGGCGTAGTGCTCCGGCTTGAGGTGCGGCGCGCCCTCGACCGTCATGGCGCCGCAGACGTGGATGTTCGCCGCCTCGATCTCGCGCTTGGAGTAGCCGAGGTGGGTGAGCAGGTCGAATTTCGGATTGGCGAGGCTTTCGGCCGGGATTTTCAACTCGTCGCGGCAATAGTCCTCGCCCAGCGTCCACTTGTTGAACGCGAACTTGATGTCGAACGCCGTCGGCAGCGCCTTGTCGAGCTTGGCGATGGCCTCGTCCGACAGGCTCTTGGCGCGCAGCGTCGAATGGTTGATGGCGGGCGCGTTGGAGAGCGTGCCGTGGCCGACGGCGTAGGCCTCGACCTCGGCGATGTCGGCTTCCGAATAGCCGAGGACGCGCAAGGCCTCCGGTACCGCGCGGTTGATGATCTTGAAATAGCCGCCGCCGGCGAGCTTCTTGAACTTCACCAGCGCGAAGTCGGGCTCAATCCCGGTGGTGTCGCAATCCATCACCAGGCCGATGGTGCCGGTCGGCGCGACGACCGTCGCCTGCGCGTTGCGGTAGCCGTGGGCTTCGCCGCGCGCCAGCGCCTCGTCCCAGGCTTTCTTGGCGTGCGCGATCAGGTCGGCGAAATTGCCGGGCGCGGCGGCGCAGGCGGCGTGGTCGAGCCGCACCGGTGGCTGCGAGACGTGCTCGTAGCCGGTCTTTTCGCCATAG
>JBGPOB010000185.1:0-7547 GCA_041487815.1 Xanthobacteraceae bacterium
TCGGGCCGCTTGGTCGCGTCGAGATTGTAGACCGCGACGGTGGTGTCGTAGCCCTGCGGGTCGGTCACCGTCCATTGCCGCAGTTGCAGGTCCTTGCTGCCGAACATCAGCATCAGCCGGCTGGTGCCGACGAGCTGCTGCTTCTCCTCGATCGTGACGGTGACGAACACCTCGTCGGATGCGACGGAGACGACGTTGGCGTCACGCGATAGATCGATGCGGTCGGCGAGCAGAAACCGCAGCGGCGTCTGCGCCAGCGGATAGAGATCCTGCGTCGCCAGCCTGCGGTCGCGCACCACCACCGACTGGCCGTCGGCGATGACCTGGATCACGCTCGGCGGATTGTATTCGAAGCGCACCTTTCCGGGCTTCTGCATGAACAGCTGGCCTTCGGTGCGCGCGCCGTCCGGGCCGACCTGCACGAAATCCCCGACCAGGGTCTGGATCGTGGAAAGATATAGGCTGACGCGATCGATCAGCGCGCGCTGGTTGCCATCGAATCCACCTGGCTGGTTGGCGCGGGCGTTGAAACTGCCGGTCGCGGCCGGCGGGTTCGGCGCAATGCTGGTCGGCGGGCGTGGCGCGGCGGTCGGCATCGGGATCGCTTCCGCCAGGGCGGGAATCGACGTTGCGCCCAATGCCAAGGCCGCAAGCAGCGCCATCAGACCCGATCCGCGCATAGTGTTCTCCGTTGACGCGTCCGCCGGTGAAACCGGACTGGCGGCATGCCCAACATAGCACCGCCGCCGAAGGTTCCCATTTAGGGCGTTTGATGCCTGCCTTCTATGGCCATTTGACGGCCCGATTCGGCAAGCGCGAATTTGCAGCGGAACGCGACGGAGCGGCAGCCGGCGGCCGCAATCCGTGCATTAATAGCGTTCGTCGCCGTTTTCGCCGATCAGGATTTCGCGCTTTCCGGCGTGATTGGGCTGGCCGATCACGCCTTCCTGTTCCATGCGCTCCATAATCGAGGCGGCCCGATTGTAGCCGATCTGCAGCCGGCGCTGGATGTAGCTGGTCGAAGCCTTGCGGTCGCGCACCACGATCTGCACCGCCTGCTGGTAGAGGTCGCTCGCATCGCCGGCTTGTCCCATGCCGGTGCCATCGAACACCGGGTTGCCGTCCTCGTCTTCGTCCCGGCTGGCCGTGACTTCTTCAAGGTACAGCGGCACGCCCTGCGACTTGAGGTGGCGCACGACCTTCTCGACTTCCTCGTCGGAGACAAACGGCCCGTGCACGCGGCTGATGCGGCCGCCGCCGGCCATGTAGAGCATGTCGCCCTGGCCGAGCAGTTGCTCGGCGCCCTGCTCGCCGAGGATGGTGCGGCTGTCGATCTTGGACGTGACCTGGAACGAAATGCGGGTCGGGAAGTTGGCCTTGATCGTGCCGGTGATGACGTCGACCGAGGGGCGCTGCGTCGCCAGGATGACGTGGATGCCTGCGGCGCGCGCCATCTGCGCGAGGCGCTGGATCGCGATTTCGATGTCCTTGCCCGCAACCATCATCAGGTCGGCCATTTCGTCGACGATGACCACGAGATAGGGCAGGGGGTCGAATTCGAATTCCTCCTTTTCGTAAATCGCCTCGCCGGATTCGGGGTCGTAGCCGGTGTGCACGGTGCGCGAGAGTACCTCGCCGCGTTCCTTGGCCTCGGCGACGCGCGCGTTGTAGCCGTCGATGTTGCGCACGCCGAGCTTGGCGATGCGCTTGTAGCGCTCTTCCATTTCGCGCACCGCCCATTTGAGCGCGACCACGGCTTTCTTGGGATCGGTGACCACCGGCGTCAGCAGGTGCGGGATGCCGTCGTAGACCGAGAGTTCGAGCATCTTGGGATCGACCATGATCAGGCGGCATTGATCGGGCCGCAGCCGGTACACCAGGCTGAGGATCATGGTGTTGATGGCGACCGACTTGCCCGAGCCGGTGGTGCCGGCGATCAGGAGATGCGGCATGCGCGCGAGATCGACGATGACGGTTTCGCCGCCGATGGCCTTGCCGAGGCAGAGCGGCAGCTTGGCATTGACCGCGAGTTCGTCGACGTTGTCGAGGATTTCGCGCAGGAATACCTTTTCACGCGTCGGGTTGGGAAGTTCGATGCCGATGACGTTGCGGCCGGGGACGACGGCGACGCGCGCCGACACCGCGCTCATGGAGCGGGCGATGTCGTCGGACAGACCGATGATACGCGAGGACTTGATGCCCGGCGCGGGCTCGAGTTCATAAAGCGTCACCACCGGTCCCGGCCGTGCATTGATGATTTCGCCGCGCACGCCGAAATCTTCGAGCACGTTCTCGAGCGCCTCGGCGTTGGCCTGAATGATCTCTTCGCTCAAAGTCGCGCCAGTCGAGTGCGGCACCGCCAAAAGGTTCATCGCCGGAAATACGTAGCCGTTGCCGGATTTTTTGGACCTGGATTGCGCCGCCGACCGCTTGCGCGCGCGCGTACGCGTCACGGTCGTGGCGCGGTCGTCATCGTCCTCGTATTCGTATTCGTCGTCTTCGTCAGCATCGAACTCGGCATTGGCGGCGGAAAAGCGCGGCTCCGCGCGCGCGGCCGAACGCCGCGATGACGGCGCGTCGCGACGCGCGGCGATCCACGGCGACAGCCAGCGCATGATGCGCGTCCTGAAGCTCAGCAGCGCATGCACGAAAAATCCGATCGAGATCGCCGTGCGTTCCTCGTCGGCGGTCGCCGCGCGCCGTGCGGCGGCCAATTGCGCTTGTCCGTCCTCGCCATGCAATCCGACGCCCGACGCGATCGTGAGCGCCACGAACGCGGCTATGCCAAGCACGGCTGCGATCGCGAAGCGGACGTCGCCCGCGAGCGGACCCCCCGCCAGCGCGGCCGGTCCGCGCAGCAGCGCGTCGCCGACGACGCCGCCGAGGCCCGTCGGCAGCGGCCAGCCGTGGGTCCGCGGCAGGCACGAGGCAAAGCCGGCGGCCAGAACGGTGCCGCCAATCCAGAAGGCCAGGCGCATGCCTTCGCGGTCGAGCACGCGATGCGTCACCAGCCGCCAGCCCCAGGCCGCGATCGGCGCGATCAGCGCGATCGAGGCAAGCCCGATCAACTGCATCAACAGGTCGGCGGTGATGGCGCCGCCGGTGCCAAGCAGATTGCGCACCGGCGCGCTGGTGGCGTAGCTCAGGCTTGGGTCCATCGACGACCAGCTCGCCAGCGCCGCCGCCGCGATCGCGGTGAGCGCGATCAGCGCCAGACCGCCGAGTTCGCGCGCGCGCTTGCGGATCATCAAGGCGATGTCATCCGGGAGGAAATCGAGCTCGAGCGTGCGATAGCTCATGCGTCTGTCCTCAATCGAGCACGGCGACGAGGCGATGCAGCGCCTCCGCCGTGATCCCCTGATCCTGCACCATGGCGACGCGGACGTAGTCCGCGCCGGGATTGGAGCCGTCGGCCTGGTCGTGGGCGAGATAGCCGCCCGGCAGCGTGCGCACGCCGGCCTCGCGCCACAGCTTCAGCGCGACCTTCTCGCTGCCGCCATATTTCGCCACGTCTAGCCACAGAAAAAATCCGCCGGCGGGACGCACATAATCGTAGCGGTTGCCGATGATCTGATCGGCGAGGTCGAACTTGAGACGATAGAGCCGGCGATTTTCTTCCACATGCGCTTCGTCGTCATAGGCCGCCGCGGCGACTTCTTGCAGCGGGCCCGGGACCTGCGGCGCGACGACGTTGCGGTAATCGAGAAATTTCACCATGAACTTCTTGTCGCCGGCGGCAAGGCCGACGCGCGCGCCGGGCAGGTTCGAGCGCTTCGACAGCGAGTTGAACACGACCACGTTTGCAAAATTGGCGCCCGCGGCTTCGAGCATGCCGGCAGGTTTGTCGCGCGTGTAGATTTCCGAATAGCATTCGTCGGAGAGGATAAGGAAGCCGTACTTGCGCGCCAGCCCGACCAGCCGCTTGAGGTAGCCAAGATCGGCGACCGCTCCCTGCGGGTTCGAGGGCGAGCCGAAATAGACCGCCACCGTGCGCGCCAGCAGCGCGCCGTCGAGGGCGTCGAGATCGGGGAGAAAGCCGGTCCGCTTCGTCGCCGGCAGATAGATCGGCTCGCAGCCCGCCGCCACCGCGCCGGCGGCATAGGCGGCATAGAATGGGTTCGGCACCAGGATCGCCGGGCGGACGGCGCGCTTGACCAGCTCCTTGGCGGTGAGTGCGGCGAGAAAAATTCCCTCGCGCGTGCCGTTGAGCACCAGCACCTCGCTTTCGACGTCGATGGCGCGCGGCAGCGCGAAGCGGCGCTCGAGCCAGGACGCGGCGGCACGACGGAATCGCTCGCTGCCCTTGGTCGGCGGGTAGCGTCCGAATTCTTTGAGCGTGCGCGCAATCACCTCCCCGACAAACGGCGGGATCGGGTGCTGCGGTTCGCCGACGGTGAGATTGATGGCGGGCTTGCCCGGCTCGACGCCGGCGATCAGTTCGTTGAGCCGCACGAACGGTGAGCGCGTGGCCCGGACGGAGGAGGAAAGCTCGCGTTCGCCAATGCTCATCGACATGACTACGGTACGGGAAAACGCCAGCGCGACAGGCCGGCCGCCCGGCCGGCCGCACCCTCGGCACGACCTTAACGGGGGCGAGGTTAAGGCGCGATTAACCAATCGGGGCGGCGACCGTGGGGCGGCGCATTTGCACCAGAATTATTCAGAAAATATTGCTGGAAGGTCACGCCGTCCATGGGCGACCCGGACGATCTGAACGCGGTCGTTTGTTGCGACATAAAAACCACATACGGCGGGACGACGGTGGACCGCAGTCCCGCCGCAATTTCGCTTCGGTCACGTCCCGATAACGGCCAATCGCGCAGACGGGAGCTGGCCTGTTCGATGGCCAGCAATTGACGGTCGGCGAATTCCGGCGAAGTTTCGCGCGCGAGATAAACCCAAATATCGACAAGGTCTTCGTCTGCCTCAGGCGACCAATCGATCGCCCGTTCAGCTCTTGGTATATTTCGCGCGCGCGCGACGGATAACGTCCTCGATGTCGAGCGGCCGGCCTTTACCTTCGCTGAGGGATTTTAGGCCCTCTTCGATGTCAGCGTGCAGTCGCTTGAGATTATCAACGTGTTCGAGAAGCTCACGCCCGATCTGCTCCTGCGCGGCTTCGGGCAGGGTTGCGACCTCGGCAATGGCAGCTTCGAGAATTTTGACCATGGCTAGTTTCTAACACGTTGCGCGGAATGGCCCAAGCGGGTCTATTGTTTTTAGATCCCGCGATTTTTCATCAATTGTCGAGCCTATGTTCTTAGCGAAACTGCGAACGCCTCTGACGGCATTCAGCCCGCGCGCCGCAATATCGATGCTGACGTGCTTCGCAGCCGCGCTTATTTTCTGACTGCGGTGCAGGAGGTAAAGCACAACCAACAGCAGCGCCCAAAGAAAATCAAAAGCCAACAGCGTGTCAATACGAATCTTCCGATTTGGCGCGTCGGCAACCTCTGCGTCGATCTGTGCCATGATGGACCGCGTTTCGGCTTCCGAACGCGAACCAACGAAACGCATCGGACCGCGTTCCTCGTAAGGCGTGCCGCGAAGTAAATCTACCCGCGCATAAAAGGAAGCCCCCGGTGTTGCCACCGAGGGCTCCCCGACGGAGGGGGCGCTGCCGGGTCTGCACCCCAACCGCAACGCTGGCGGACGCGGTTTTGTTAAAACCGCGTCCGGGATTGGTTTACTGCACCGCTTCGCCGTGCAGCGCGAGGTCAAGGCCTTCGCGTTCGACCTCTTCGGTCACCCGCAGGCCGATGAACATGTCGACTATTTTCAGGATGACCAGCGAGACGATGGCGTCGTAGACGAAGACGATGACGACACCCTCGCACTGGTTGATGAACTGTGCGGGGTTGCCTTCGAGCAAGCCGGCGGTGCCGCCGTATTGCTCGACCGCGAAGACGCCGGTGAGCAGTGCGCCGACAATGCCGCCGACCGCGTGCACACCGAAGCAATCGAGCGCGTCGTCATAGCCGAACAAGTGCTTCAGGCCGGTGACGCCCCAGTAGCAGAACACGCCCGCCCCGATGCCGATAACCATCGAGCCGACCGGGCCGACGAAGCCCGAGGCCGGAGTGATGGCAACGAGGCCGGCGACCGCGCCCGAGCAGATGCCGATGACTGTCGGCTTGCCGCGCATCACCCATTCCACCAGCATCCAGGTGAAGGCCGCTACCGCGGTCGCGATCTGCGTCACGGTCATGGCCATGCCGGCCTGCATGCCCGCGGTTACGGCCGAGCCGGCGTTGAAGCCGAACCAGCCGACCCATAGCATCGAGGCGCCGATGAAGGTCAGCACCATGTTGTGGGGCGGGCCGATATCCTTGCGCTTGCCGAGCATAAACGCGCACATTAGTCCGGCGACGCCCGCGTTGATGTGCACGACCGTGCCGCCCGCGAAGTCGAGGACCTTGATCAGGTTGTCGGAATTGCCGGCAGCCATGAAGCCGTCCGGTCCCCACACCCAGTGTGCGATCGGCGCATAGACGAAGATCGCCCATAGGCCAATGAACCACAGCATTGCCGAGAATTTCATGCGCTCGGCGAAGGCGCCGGCGATCAGCGCCGGGGTAATGATCGCGAAGGTCATCTGGAAGCAGATGTAGACGGTCTCAGGGATGGTCAGTGCGAGACCATTCGGATTGCCGATGCCCTTGGATATGTCGCTGACGATCCCTTGCAGAAAGGCGCGCGTTAGCCCGCCGACGTATGGAGAGCCGGGCGTGAACGCCATGCTGTAGGTGACGACGGCAAAGAGAATCGTGACGAGGCAGGTGACGGCGAAACTTGTCATCACCGTATCGCCGACGTTTTTCTTGCGCACCATGCCGCCGTAGAACAGGCCGAGGCCTGGGATGGTCATCATCAGCACGAGTGCGACCGAGGTCAGCATCCAGGCCGTGTCGCCGGAATTCGGCGTACATTTCTCGGTGACGGCGAGCTTGGGATCGGCGTTGGCCGCGCAAGCCTTTATTTCTTCCGCGGGAGCGGCGGCCGGTGCAGCCGGGGCGGCAGGGGTCGCTGCCGGAGCCTGCGCGTACACGGTCGAATGGTCGCCCAAGGGGGCGGAAGCGAAGGCGCCGACGAGAGCGCCGAAAGCGAGAGCTATCAGTCCCGCACGAGCTAGCTTCTTGAACGTCATGGAGTAACTCCTGTCCGTATGTGCGGGTTCACAATGCCGCGGCGTCGGTCTCGCCGGTGCGGATGCGCACGGCGTGATCGAGGCCGAAGACGAAGATTTTTCCATCGCCGATCTGCCCGGTCTTGGCAGCCCCGGTGATGGCCTGGATGACTTTCGTGACTTGATCGGAGGCAACAGCGACTTCGATCTTGAGTTTCGGAAGGAAACTCACGGCGTATTCGGTGCCTCGGTAGATTTCCGTGTGACCCTTTTGACGCCCATAACCCTTGACTTCAGTCACGGTCAGCCCGGCGACGCCGATGGCGGTCAGGGCATCACGGACCTCGTCGAGCTTGAACGGCTTGATGATGGCCATGACGATTTTCATTAGGTTCTGTCCCCGCTTGGGCCCGTCCCGGCA
>JBGPOB010000186.1:0-7545 GCA_041487815.1 Xanthobacteraceae bacterium
CGGAAGGATTCATTAGCCCAATGACGTGGGGGATCGAGAACAACGTGATAGAGCGATTTGCAGGCGCGGGGATTCCAAAGGAGAAAATCTCATTCGTCAGAGACTCGTATACTTTCAACTTTCCCGGCAAACCATCAGAGCTCGTTGAGGCATTCAGAAAATACTACGGGCCAACCATGAATGCATTCGAAGCCGCAGAAAAGAACGGTCGAGCCGGTGATCTGCAGAAGGAGCTGGAAGCTCTGTTCAGCAGCCAAAACAAAAGCCCAAGCAAGGATGCCACCTCCATTCCTGCGACCTTCTTACGCGTTACTGTTGCGCTTTAATTAGCGGCCATGTTTAGCGCGGGTGTCCACGTCAATTATGCTGAAACAGTTTTACCGATGCGGGATGGACTTCCCAAGTTGAAGGATTTTCCCAAAGAGTTTGGCGGCTCGGGCGAAGTCGTGCCGGAGTAAGAAGGGCACAAAAAACTTGGAACGACCGCGGAAATGACCGCTTGTGGCCCGTTTCGACCGTTCGCGGCAGCGCAAGACTCCGTCAGTTCTTGAAGGTAGACCGGAAGTGCCGCAGACGCCGTCAAACCGGTGCTGATGCCCCATCTCGGAAGTGGAGGGCGCATCGCGGTATTCGAGACAATGCTGATTTTTGCGCGCGGCGAGAATAAGGAGCAATCCTGTTTACCACCACCGACGATAGCGATCACGCATTCACGAATGCTGACGGACGGTGTCCGTTGGGGCTACCCGAGGTGCCTGTTGGCATCCTCCCCTCGCGTCTGTCTTGCCGAGAAGCTGGGAAAGTGCGAATACCCACGCCAGTTCAGGAGTCATCCGGGGAACGCCGGCTTAAAGGAGCGAGACCCTATGCGAATGTTGCTTGGAGATTCCCGTGGATGCCGGAAATGCCGCCGCCAAAGCTGGAACCCTGGGTACTACCGGCGAGCGAATTCTGGCCGATCTCAAACCAGAAGCGGCTTATTTCTTTGCGGACGATAACGGCCAACGGTCGGGCTTCATCGTGTTCGACATAAAGGACACATCGCAGATTCCGGCGGTCTCTGAGCCGTGGTTTCTCGCGTTCAACGCAAAGGTCTCCTTCCGGCCTATCATGAACCCGCGAGATCTTGCGACGGCCTGTCGATCGATAGCCAAGGCCGCTCAGCAATACGGGAAGTAGAAACTTAGGGCATTTGCAGGAGAGCAGTTCGCATGGCCGAAGAGCGCCTCCAAAGGCGACTCGCAGCAATTCTCTCAGCCGATGTGGTCGGGTACTCGCGCCTCATGGGTGTCGACGAGGCCGGGACTCTTGCCCGTCTGAAGGCCATGCGGCGCGACCTCGTCGATCCGCTGATCGCGGCCCATTCGGGCCGGATCGTCAAGCTCATGGGCGACGGCGCGCTGGTGGAGTTCGGGAGCGCCGTGGACGCCGTCACCTGCGCGATCGAGATCCAGAAGCAGGTTCGCGAACGCAATGCGGGCAGCCGAGAAGACAGTTGGATACAGTTCCGGATCGGCATCAATGTCGGTGACATCATTGTCGACGGCGACGACATCTATGGTGACGGCGTGAATGTCGCCGCCCGGATCCAGGCGTTGGCGGACCCCGGTGGCATCTACATATCGCGCGGGGCCGCGGAGCAGGTGCGCGACAAGGTGCCGATCAAAATCGAGACGCGCGGGGAACAGATCGTCAAAAACATCGCGCGGCCGATCGAGGTGTTCTGCATCATCGCCGAAAACCGCGACGCGACGGCGGCCGTACATGGATCCGAGACCCGTGTTCAGGCTCCGACGGTCGGTGACAAGCCGGCGATCGCCGTCCTGCCCTTCGTCAACATGAGCGGCGATCCCGAGCAGGAATTCTTCGCCGACGGCATCACCGAGGACATTCTCACCGAGCTGTCGCGCTTCCGCGAGCTGTTCGTCATCTCGCGCAATTCCGCGTTCGTTTACAAAGGCAAGCCGATCAATGCGCAGAAGGTCGCCAAGGAGCTTGGCGTCCAGTACGTCGTCGAGGGCAGCGTGCGCAAGGCGGGCAGCCGCGTTCGCATCACCGTGCAGCTGATCGACGCCGAGACCGACCGCCACCTCTGGGCGGAGCGCTACGACCGGGAGCTCGCCGACATCTTCGCCATTCAAGACGAGGTGACAGCGTCGATCGTCTCGATTCTGCCGGGCCGCGTCGCGGCCGCAGCGGATGACCGCGTGCAGCGCAAGCCGCCGGAAAACCTCGCGGCCTATGAATGCGTGCTCGCAGGCAAGCGACTCCACCACCGTGCCGCCCGCAAGGACAATGAAGAGGCGCTGCGGATGCTCGAGCGCGCGATCGCGCTCGAGCCCGGCTATGCGCACGCGCATGCCTGGAAGGCCTGCGTGCTCGGACAATCGTTCGTCTATGGCTGGTGCGCCGACGTCGAGGCCACGGCGCGCAACGTGATCGGGGAACTGACGCTGGCGCTATCGCTCGATGAAAACGACAGCGACGTGCACCGCGTTCTCGCCGCTGTGAACCTGTCGTTGCTTCGCGACCACGATAAGGCGCTCTACCACCAGGAACGGGCATTAGCGCTCAATCCGAACGACGACCTCATCGTCGTGCAGCAGGGCGAGGTGCTGACCTGGATCGGTCAGGCGGAACAAGGCATCGAATGGATCCAGAAGGCGATGCGCCTCAACCCTTATCATCCCGAGCGCTTCTGGAGTCATCTCGGCCGCGCTTATTTCGTTGCGCGGCGCTACGGCGAAGCGGTCAAGGCGTTCCAGCGGATTAGCCGCGCCGACCACAGCCATTTGGCGTTTCTCGCAGCGTGCCACGCGCAGCTCGGCGATGCAGCTGCGGCCAAGGGCGCGGCCCAGGAGGTGCTGCAACGCGCGCCAGACTTCTCGATCGAGCGCTTCATCGCGACGCAGCACTACAAGCACGAGAGCGACCGCGAGCACCACCGCGCCGCGCTCGTCAAGGCGCAATTGCCGGCATGACCCGAAAACTGCTGCGAAGGATGAGGAGCCATGCGGCCCTGAGCCCTTGGGTTCGGATTGCTCTCGGCGCGAGCAGGAACGCGTCAGTCGTCCGTGAAGAATTTCCAAGCCATTGAGCGGCTTGGTTGGGCGCAAAGCGGACGTAGAGCGGACGCGTCGGCGGCGTATTTTATGCGTACACGACCCAGGGTGGGATGCCGAAAAAGTCTGCCCGCGGACTTGTTCCGGGTTTGCAGGCTTTCCCGCCTGCGCGAAGCTTGCTGCGGCAGGCGAAGCAAACTCGGATGCGATCACACTTCATTTCAGTATGTTCGAAAACAATCCGATCTAATCCGGATTGATCAGACTCCCGTCGCGAGAATTTAATTCCGGCCTATCACCGTCGCGCCTTGGCGATTTCCCAATCGATTGCGTGGATGCGCATTGGCGGCAGCATGCCGCCTCGAATTCGCCCAACATCGCGATCATCCTCATCGATGTCGACACAGGGGCTGCCGGGGCTTCGAAACAGGAGGTCCTCCGCATGTGTGACTACAGCCTGAGCAATGTCGCGTCACGACCCGCGAAAGTGGGCGACAAGCTTGTCACGCGGGATTTTGGCACCGGAACACGGGGCTTTGCCGCGCGGGACAATGTGCGTACGGCGGTCTGTCTACTTTCGGGCACGGAAATCGCCTTTACCAATCGCGTCGCGGTTGGTGCGCTCAAGTTATTCGGCCGCGGCGCAACCGGCATCGACCACAAAACGGCGATCTTCCGCCAGGTTAACAAGCCAACATTGCGAGTCCACCACGATGCGCTCGAGTTCCCGGACGGACAGATCGTGCTCCTGACCAACCTGCTTGAGGGACAGCAAGCAACGGTATTGCAATTGCCAGCCCATCCGACCAATGCGGCCGAACGCGAGGCGCAACAGCGCGCTGCCTACGTCGGCTGAGGCCTGAGGGGCGACATCCAACGTTTGTTCACTAAGCCGGCCGCGAAAGCCGTCTGGTAGGTCGTGACGCCTATGCGCCAAGGGGGAGGGTGGCCGCATGCCGGCCGCTCAAATCGAAGGCGGCGGGATGAAATCCCGCCGCCTTCATTCCGATCCAATTCCGAAAACCAAATTTTAGTCGATACGGCCCGCGGCATGCGCCAGCATGGTGTAGACCTTGCCGGTTTCCGACGTGAGATAGGTGCGGACCACGACCTTGCCGCGGTCGTCGCGCGAGACCTCATCGAGCAGGCGCTCGAATTCCGCGATGTAGCGGTCAACGGTCTGTTTGAATTCGCGGTCGGCCCGGTAGCGGCGGCGGATCTCCTCGAACGCCTTTTGACCCTGCATCGTGTAGAGCTTGCGCGTGAACACGTTTCGCTCGCCGCGGTTGTAGCGTTCCCACAATTCCGCGGCTGCATCGTGGTCGATCATGCGCGCGATGTCGACCGACAGTGAATCGAGCGACTCGATCGTGTGGCGGGTCGGTCGTTCTTCGGCGCGCTGCTGACGGCCTTCGGTGCGGGGCGGCTGCGCCTCGCCTTCGCGCGAGGCGCGATTGAGCAGATCGGACAGCCAGTTGCTTTGGCCACCCTGGCCGGGCTGCGCGGGCGGCGGTGCTGACGCGGGCGGTGCATAGGCTTCGGCGCGGCGCGTAGCCGGCGCGACCGGCGGCGCGTTGCCGACGTAGGCGGCGTGCGGCGCCTCGGTGCGCCCGCCGCCGGCGACCGCCTCTTCGCGCGGCGCCCCGCGCCGCGTCGGCTCGGCGCTCTCCATCTCGCGGCCATGGCGCGCGACAATCCGGTTGAGCTCCGCCAGCGCCTCGATCTGGTCGACGATGACGCGGCGCATCTGGGCGGCGCTTTCGGCGGTCTCCTGCGGCAGTTCGAGAATGCCGCGCCGCAGCTCCTGCCGGGTCTGGTCAAGCTCGCGCTGCATGTCGCTCGCCATCTGTTTGATGCCCTGGACGATCTCCGTGAAGCGCTCGGTCGCGCCCTGGAACATCGTTTGGGCGTCTCCGGTCGCCTGCTCGTAGATGTGGCGCAGGCCCTCGAGGGTGCGGCGGCGTTCCTCTTCGGCGCCCTCGCGCACGGTCTGGAACTGCTCGGTAATGGCGTGCGAACTGGAATTGCTCGCCTCGGCGACGGTGCGGGCGATGTCACGGGCGCGGCCTTCCGCCGCCGCCAGCGACTCGTCCAGCAGGCCGGCGAACCGCTTGAGCCGGGTGTCGAGATC
The DNA here is from genome assembly GCA_041487815.1 of Xanthobacteraceae bacterium. Classification (GTDB taxonomy): domain Bacteria; phylum Pseudomonadota; class Alphaproteobacteria; order Rhizobiales; family Xanthobacteraceae; genus CANJBX01. The sequence goes on from JBGPOB010000186.1 coordinate 5,194, forward strand.
GGCCGTCCGCGTATCGAGCGCGCCGACAAGGCTTTCCAACATGCCGCGGCGATCAACGACGGCCTGTTCCGTCTGCTTGTTCGACGAATCGATCAACGCTGCGGCATCCGCCAGGCCGCGGCCGTGCTGGTCGAAGCGCGCCGCGAGATCGCCGAGATTCTGCAACAGCTTGCCGGTCACCTCGTAGAATCCGCTGATGTGCTGATCCATTCGGGTGGTGGTACCACCGGTACGCTGGAGCAGGTCGTTCATCGTCGCGACAAACTCGGTGACGCGATTGGACAGGACGCTTTCGATCGAATTCAGGTTGGTCTGCGCGCCCGCAAGCACTTCCTGCAGCAGCGCGTTGGCTTCGCTGAGGCGTTCGAACAGCGACGTCGTATCGGAACGCACCATGCCGTGCGTTTCGAGCATTTCGGCAATGACGATGGACGACGTATTCTTCGAACTCTCGACTACCGTCGTCGCCAGAGTTTCAAGATCCTGCAGCGCCTTGGTTACAGTGCTGGAAGCCTGATCGCTGGCGTCGCCGACCGAGCGAACCAGATTGACGGTCTTGGCGTCGATTGCGGTGAGGAAGCCGCTGCTTTTTTCATCAAGCACGCGGGTGAGGTCATTCGTGCGCTTGCCGACCGAGTTGACGATTTCGTCGGCCTTGCCGACGAAGGTGCGCGAAATCTCGTTCGCCGTCTGCCGCAGCGTGCTGCTGACGTCGCTCGACATCGTGGTGATCGACTGTTCCGCCTGCGTGGTCGCATTTTCGACGGTGCGTTCGACCTCGGAAGCGACATGCCTCAGGCTGCCGGTGACGCCGGTCGACAACGTCGAGATCGACTGTTCCGCCTGGGACGCGATGGCGCCGATGTCCTGCAGCGCGGAAGTGAGCCGGTTGGTCGTGGCGATTCCGCGCGCCTCGAGGTCGCTGACGACACCGGCCGCGCGGCCGAGCAGCAATTCCTCGAACCGGTCAATGCGCTGGTCGAGATTGCCGGCCACCTGCGAGGCCTGCGCGCCAAGCGCGCGGTCGATTTCGGCAACCTTGGCCGCGAGCGTAGCGCCAATTTCCTCCGCGTGCGCGCCGATGGTGCCGGAAACCGATTGGATGCGCTGATCCAGCGCCGCAATGACTTCCTTGCCGCCTTCGGCAACGGTCTTGGCGATTTCCATGACGCGCGCGCTCAGCCCGTCATTGAGATTTTGGGTGCGGCCGTCGAGCGCCTCCTGGAAGCGCTGCAGGCGCTGATCGAGTGTCGTCGTGACGTCGGTCACCTTCGCGGTAACGCGCCCATCGAACCCGTCGACATACTCGCGCATGGTCTCATTGATGTCGTGCGAGCGCTGGCCGATCCGCTCAACGAGCTCGCCGCCGTAAGTCTTCACGGTGCGGTCGAATTCGGTCAGATGCCGTGTGATGAGGTCCGCAAGCGTGCTCGAATCGCGCGTGATGCGCTCGGCAAGCTCGGTGCCGCCGCGGTTGAACATGTCCTCGAACGACGCCAGCCGCTGGCTCAAAAGTTCCCGCATCGCGTCGCCGTGGCTGGCGACCGAACTGGTCAGCGCCTCGGCGTGCTGCTGGAAGGTGTCGGCGACGTTGGACCCGCTGGCATTGATCGCCTGGGTGATGGAGGTGCCGGTTTGTTCGAGCTTGGCAACGACGTCGCCGCCACGCAGGCTCAGATCGAGAACCAGCGAATCGCCGGTGGCCTTGAGCGTGTTGTTGACCTCGTCGACCCGCGCGGCGATCGACTCGGCAAGGCTGCCGGAAGTGTCGACCATGGCGTCGGTGATCGCGCGCGCCCGCGTATCCATATTTTCGATGACCGAGACCGTCTTGTCGGAAAAATCATCGGCGACGCGATCGAGTCTGCTGGCCATCAAGTTCTGAACGGAATCCGCGATCTCGGCGAATTCCTCGCTGATGTGGGTGGTCTTGAAGGAAAGGCTCGACGACATGCGCTCCGTCGCTGATTCGATCGCGTGCGTCGTCAATTCGCTGGCCTGCTCCAGGCGCTCAAGCAGGTCGCCGCCGCGATCGCCGAGCGCGGAAATCATGTTGTCGGCGCTGCTCTGCAATGCGCGCGTGATGTGGTCGCCCTTTTCCGCGAGCTGATCGGTGATGCGCTGCGCCGCTTCGTTGACCTGTTCGGCAACCATGTCCGACACGGCGCCAATTTCGTGCGACAGGTCGACATGCACGTTGCTGATGGCGGAGCGGACCTGTTCGGCATGACCGACCAGCGCTTCACGCTGGGTCACGATGCCGTCGATGAGACCGCGCATGCGCGTTTCGTTGTCGGAATAGGCGCGTTCAAGCGCGGCGACTTCGTCGTTGACGAGCCCTTCGAGTTCGGA
>JBGPOB010000187.1:0-7525 GCA_041487815.1 Xanthobacteraceae bacterium
CACACAAGCAGTCCGTTGCATGCGACGCTGGCTAGTCCCGTTTCTACTGCTGTTATCGTCGATCGGAGCCCAGAACGCCACGGGCGCCGAAGACCGCCCCTCCAGCTTCGACGCCTTGCGAAACGAATTGTGGCCGCTGGCGCAGGCGCAGGGCATTACGCGGGCGACCTTCGATCTCGCGTTCCGCGGGCTGACGCCCGATGCGCGCGTCATCGCGATCACCAAGCGCCAGCCCGAATTCGGCAAGCCGATCGGAGCCTATGTCGACTCGATTGCATCGAGCGCGCGCATCGCCGCGGGCAAGCAAAAGGCCGCGCAATGGGCCGACACATTCACGCGCGTCGAGACGACCTATGGCGTCGATCGCTTTATCCTGCTCGGCCTGTGGGGCATCGAAACGTCCTACGGCGAAGACAAGGACCGCTGGGACGTCATCCGTTCGGTGGCGACGCTGGTCCATGCCGAGTATCGCGCCGCGTATTTTCGCAAGGAGCTTTTGGTCGCGCTGCGGGTTCTGCAGGAAGGCCATGTGGCGCGCGACAAATTTGTCGGCTCATGGGCCGGCGCCATGGGTCAGCCGCAGTTCATGCCGTCGAACTTCTACGACTACGCCGTCGATTTTTCCGGCGACGGGCGCCGTGACATCTGGAACAACGTCCCCGACGTGCTCGGCTCGATGGGAAACTATTTGCGCAAGGAAGGCTGGAAGGCAGGCGTGCCCTGGGGTTTCGAAGTCGTGGTGCCGCCAGATTTCGACGCCATGCGCAGCCGCGCGAGTTTTGGCGAATGGGCCGAGGCCGGCGTCAGGCGCGCCGATGGCGGCGCCTTTCCCGGTGCAGGCAACGGCATCTTGTTCTTTCCGAGCGGCCGCGCCGGGCCGGCGTTTCTGGTGACGCAGAATTTCAACGTCATCAAGCTCTACAATAATTCCGACGTCTATGCGCTCGCCGTCGGACATCTCGCCGACCGGATGCAGGGAGCGCCGCGCTTTCGTACGCCGTGGCCGAAGGACGACCCGCAACTGTCGCGCGAACAGCGCATGGCGTTGCAGAAGAAGCTTGCCGAACTGGGTTACAAGGTGCGCGATTTCCAGGGCCGCATCGATTTCGACCTGCGCGACGCGATCCGCCAGGAACAGAAGAAATTCGGAATGCCTCCTGACGGGCACCCGACCCTGGCGCTGCTGCAGCGGCTCGGCGCGGCAACGCGATAGAAAAAGTCGTCGCGGCGAAAGCAGAGCCGGCATTCCTCGCCAGACGCCGGAAATCTCGGATATGATCGCGCCGCTGCGCCCCCGCGCATCACAAGATTTCCTTGCAACATGCGAGTCCCCATGGCTTCGTCCCACAACACCAAACGCATCGCCCATATCGACTGTCCCGGCGGCGGCCAGGTCTGGGTCGACGGCAACATTCTTTTTATCGGCCATATGCAGGCGCCGAGCGGCACCACGATCGTCGACATCGCCGACCCGCGCGCGCCGAAAACACTGGCGCGCATCGAACTGCCGGCGGGATGGCATTCGCACAAGGTGCGCGCCCGCAATGGCGTCATGATCGTCAACCACGAGGCCATGGGCAAAGGCGGGCCGCCGGATCACCGCGGCGGATTGGCGATCTATGACGTCGAGAAACCCGGCGCACCGAAGCAGATTGCCAAATGGGAAACCGAAGGCGCCGGCGTTCATCGTTACGATTTCGACGGCCGCTATGCCTACGTTTCCGCCTCTGCCAACGGCTACATCGGAAACATCGTCGTCATCCTCGACCTCAAGGATCCGGCAAAGCCTTCCGAAGTGTCGCGCTGGTGGGCTCCCGGCCAATGGAAGGCCGGCGGCGAGGAATATCCGTGGGCGGATTTCGTCGAGCCGCGCTGCCATCATCCGCTGCGCGCCGGCGATCGGCTCAACGTCAGCTATTGGCACCATGGCCTCTACATCTTGGATATTTCCGACATTGCGCGGCCAAAGATGATTGCAGGCCACCGCCGCAGCCCGGCGTTCCCGCATCCGACCCACACCTGTCTTGCCATTCCGACGCCCGTGAAGGGCCGCCGCGTCATGGTCGTGGCGGACGAGGACGTCGCCCCGTTGCGGCCATCGGCGCCCGCGTTCGCCTGGGTTTACGACGTGACCGACGAAAGCCTGCCGACACCGATTGCGACGATCAATGTCGCGGGCGTCGATATCGACGGCCGGCCGCAGCCGCCCATGACCGGCTGCCATCAGCCATCCGAACGCTTCTCCGGGACCATCGTTCCGTTCGCCTGGTTCGCCCAGGGCCTGCGGCTGTTCGATCTGGCCGACCCGTTTGCGCCGCACGAGGTTGCCTACTACGTTCCGGATGCCCCGGAAGGCGCCGGTCGCGTTTCTTCCAACGACGTCACCATGGATCACCGCGGCCTGATCTACCTTGTCGACCGCATTCGCGGCGTCGATATCATCGAAACCTCCCTGCACAATTGAAGGTCAATTCCGATGACGGGCGGCGCCAAGGCGAACACGCGCAAGATCGGTGACCTCGAAGTCACCACGGTGAGCGACGGCGTTCTCAACGCCACGCTCAACAATTTCGTCGGCATCGAACGCGCCGAATGCGAGCGCCTTTCGGGATTTCCGGCGCAAGGACCGGTGCCGCTCGCGGTCAACGCGTTTTTGGTCACGTTCAATGGCAAGCGCGCCCTGGTCGATACCGGCTCCAGCACGACCATGGGACCGACACTGGGCAAGCTGCCGGAAAACCTGCGCGCGATCGGCGTGCCGCCGGAGTCAATCGATTACGTTTTGCTGACCCATATCCATCCCGACCATTCGAACGGATTGGTTGACGGCGACGGCCGTCCGAATTTCCCCAGTGCCGAAGTCATTGTCAGCGGCGAGGACATCCGGTTCTGGCTCGAGACCGATCCAACATCCGCCATGAGCGAGATGCGTCAGCGCAATATCCTGGCCTCGCGGCGCGCGTTTGCGCCCTACCGCGGCCGCGTGCGCGCCGTCGCGGACGGCGAGGCGCTGCCGGGAATATCGGCGCACCCGCAACCCGGACATACGCCCGGCCACACCGGCTGGCTGCTGTCCTCGGGGCGCGAAGCGCTGCTGATCTGGGGCGACATCGTGCATGTCGCGGGCGTGCAACTCGCCCGCCCCGACGCCGCCCTGACTTTCGATGTCGATCCGCAGGCGGCAGCCAAGGCGCGCGCGCGCGTGTTCGACTGGGTTGCCGCCGATCACCTTCAGGTCGCCGGCGCGCACCTCGATCTGCCGGGATTTGGCTACCTCACCCCCCGCGGCACCGGCTACGCCTTCGAGGCGACGTGATCGCAAGCGTCCAATCCGTTTGCGTTGGATCGGCTTGCCGCGTCACCACGTTGATGGTGGGCGTGACCTTATCCGACAAGGATGCAGCTTTTTGGAATTACGCCGCCTGCCAGCGCGCAAAGCACAGACCGGTTCCGGTCAGCGCCGGCGTGCGGTAGCCCGGAATGTATTTGATCCACGACAGCTGCAGCGCATCGACCGCGCCGGCGATGCAGATCCAGTTGCGGATCTCCGAACTGCCTGACTGCAGCTTGTGCGCGGGGATCGCGGCCAGCGTGTTGATGTCATGCCGCTCGATCGCGCCGATCACGGAGCGGTCAAGCGCTTCATCGAGCACAAAATGACTGAGCCCGCCCGAGGCCATGATGCCGACCTTGTCGTCGGTCGGGAAAGTGTTGACCAACTCGGCGATTGCACGCCCGAGTTCGAGACAGCGTTGCGGCGTCGGTTGATTGGGCGGGTAGAATGAGTTCAGAAAGATCGGCACGATCGGGATCGCCGATCCCTGCAACAGATAGCGGTGCACGAAGGACATGGCATGGCTTTCGCCCTTGTCCTCGGCCAGCCGGTGCAGCACGGAAAGATCAAATTTTCGGTGCTGCAAGCCTTCAATCAAATGATGGGCGAGCGAGGCTTGGACCGGATAGTCGACGCCGCCGTCGGGCTCCAGACGCCGGTCCTTGGCGCGCACAACCCAGTCGCGTGCGCGCTCCGCCGTTCGCGGCGCATTGCGAATAGTGGACCCGCAATAGACCGCAAACGTCGGCATGTTGCTGGCGTCGAAGAGTTCATTCTGATCGTCGCCGACCACGATCAGCGCGCCGAGATTGGCTGACCTTATGTCCGTGCGCAGGCGATCAAGCGCCTGATGCATCTGCGTGAAGCGGCTCTTGACGAGGTCCGGCACCACCAGTGCCGCGGCATCATGCGGCGCGCTCGCCAGCAGGTCGTCGTAGCTGCGCTCGCGTCCGTTGGCATCGATCAGCGGCACGGTGCGGTCGAACTGGCTGAAATGCCCGAGCCAGTCGTCAAGCTCGGTTGTCACCATGATGCCATGCGAAGAAGCAAAAGCGGACGTGAACTGGGCCATCGCAATTCTCGCAAGTGCCTGCGGCAGGCGTTGCGGAGACATCGCCGTCGGAGCGCCTGGAGGGCCTTGATTCAAATCAATCGGCGCAAGCAGTGCAGTGTTGCGTTGGCGGGTGGCAGCAGTAACGCCGGGAGCCCGGCGGCGGTCGCTCAGCGCGAAGCTTGGTCCACGACGGCATCCAGCAGCCGGCGGCATTCGCCGAGTTCGTCGAGTGCCGACTCCAAGTGCACGATTTCATCGCGCGCGAGGCCCCGCATCGCCGCTGCGGCCGGGCCCGGCGCGACGATGTCCGCCGCGTCTTCGGCTGAAGTCGCCTCGTCGTCATCCGCCATGTCCGCGGCTTCGCCTTCCGGATCGTCGATCGCGATGTCGATGTTGGCGACCTCGCCACGCGCCGTTCGCGCGCCGCGAAACGCCGCGAGCAGTTCGCGTAGCCCGAGACCGCCGGTCGCCGCCGCTTCGGCGGCTTCGTCCCCACCAAAGCTGCGGGGCGGCTGAGGCGCACCCTCGTTCCACACCGCCTGAACGAACTGCACGCCCTGCTCACGCAGAATGCGCTGCGCGCCCCTGATCGTGTACCCCTCGCTGTAAAGCAGATGGCGGATGCCGCGGAGCAGATCGACGTCGTCAGGCCTGTAGTAGCGGCGTCCGCCGCCGCGCTTCATCGGTCTGATCTGCACGAAGCGGCTTTCCCAAAACCGCAGCACGTGCTGCGGCACGCTCAGGTCGGTCGCGACTTCACTGATAATGCGAAATGCCTCGGGAGCCTTTTCCACGGTCGCCTCGCTGCCATCGGGCGGCGCCGCTTTCCAAACCAGTTCAATGGCCTGGAGCCGGCACCTCGCTCGGTGACTCAGATTTCGAATCAGAGTTGATTCGTTGCTTGAGAATAGCCGAAGGTTTGAAAACCATCACCCGTCTTGGGGAAATCGGGACTTCGCGGCCAGTCTTGGGGTTGCGGCCAATGCGCTGACCTTTCTTGCGGACCACGAACGAACCGAAAGAAGACAGCTTTACCGTCTCCCCGCGCTCCAGGCAGTCGGTAATTTCCTTCAGCACAAGTTCCACGAGTGCGGCCGACTCCGTGCGCGACAGCCCCACCTTCTGGTAGACGGCCTCGCACAGGTCCGCCCTTGTTACCGTCTTTCCGGCCATCGCTCAGCCCCGTCCCGACTGCCGTGCATTTAGTATTGAGTTTTCAACGATATAGGCTTGGCTAAACATGTCAACAGGGTCGCGGATGCTTTGATGATGCCCGGCTTACCAGCGCAGCAACGCCGCGCCCCAGGTAAATCCGCCACCCATGGCTTCAAGCAGCACGAGATCGCCGCGCTTGATGCGCCGATCGGCAACGGCATCGCACAGCGCAAGCGGAATTGACGCCGCCGAGGTGTTTCCGTGCCGGTCAACGGTAACCACAACCTTGGCCGGATCGATCCCGAGCTTGTGGGCGGAACCATCGATGATGCGCTTGTTGGCTTGGTGCGGCACGAACCAGTCAATGTCAGCCGGGCCGAAGCCGGTGGCGCGGAATGCGTCCTCGACCACGTCGGTGACCATCGCAACCGCGTATTTAAACACCTCCCGGCCCTCCATGCGCACGTGGCCGACGGTCTGCGTCGATGATGGTCCGCCGTCGACGAAGAGCTTGGCCTTGTGGCGGCCGTCCGATCGCAGGCGGGTCGCCAATATCCCCCGGTCGTTGCGCGTACCGGGCTGCTCTTGCGCCTCCAGCACAATCGCCCCGGCGCCGTCGCCGAACAGCACGCAGGTCGTGCGATCGTTCCAGTCGAGGATGCGTGAAAATGTTTCCGCGCCGATCAGCAGCGCGCGCTTATAGCCGCCCGTGCGCAACATCGCATCGACGGCCGCAAGCCCAAACACAAATCCGGAGCACACCGCCTGAATGTCGAACGCCGCACCATGGGTGATTCCGAGGCCGGCCTGCACCGACACGGCGCTGGCCGGAAATGTCTGATCAGGCGTCGAGGTCGCGAGCACGATCAGGTCGATCGATCCTGCGTCAACCTTGGCGTGCGCCAGCGCCGCCTCCGCGGCGCGAAGCGCCAGGTCGGACGTCAACTCGCCCGCGGCCGCGATGCGACGCTCGTGGATGCCGGTGCGCTGAACGATCCATTCGTCCGACGTGTCGACGGTTTTCGCGAGATCGGCGTTGGTCAACACCCGCGCCGGCAGATAACACCCGCAGCCCAGAACGACCGACCGCAATATCACGACGCCGCCCCGCCCGCGCGCGGTTGGCGATTGTCGTTGCGCGGATGCCGCCGCAACGTCTGATTGATTTTGGCGAGCAGCTCGTAGCGCGCCATGTCGTAGCCCATGTCGATGGCTGCCGCAAAACCCTCGGTGTCGGTGCCGCCATGGCTTTTGATGACGATGCCGTTGAGGCCGAGCAGCACGCCGCCGTTGACTTTGCGCGGATCCATCTTGTCGCGCAGCGTCTGGAACGCCTGCCGCGCGAACATGTATCCGATCCGCGCCCGCCAGGTGCGGCTCATGGCGCTGCGCAAGTAGGCGGCCATTTGCTGGGCGGTTCCCTCCGCGGCCTTGAGCGCGATATTGCCGGCGAAGCCCTCGGTGACCACGACGTCAGTAGTCCCCTTGCCGATATCGTCGCCTTCGACGAAGCCCAGGTATTCGATTTCGGCGAGATCGAGTTCGCGCAGCATGCGGCCGGCATCGCGGACCTGCTCGAGCCCCTTGACCTCTTCGACGCCAATGTTGAGCAAGCCGAGCGTCGGCCGTTCAAGATCGAACAGCACGCGCGCCATCGCGCCACCCATGACCGCGAGGTCGACCAGATGCTGGGCATCGGCCCCGATCGACGCACCGACGTCGAGCACGATGGATTCGCCCCGCAACGTCGGCCACAGCGCCGCGATGGCCGGGCGGTTGATGCCGGGCAGCATGCGCAGGTGAAATTTGGCCATCGCCATGAGCGCGCCGGTGTTTCCGGCCGACACCGCCACATCGGCCTCGCCCTTCTTCACCGCGTCGATGGCGAGCCACATCGACGACTTCCAGCGCCCCTGGCGCAGCGCCTGGCTGGGCTTGTCGGCCATGCGGATTGCGACATCGGTATGGATGATGCGCGACGC
>JBGPOB010000188.1:0-7486 GCA_041487815.1 Xanthobacteraceae bacterium
CCTTCCCACCAATGCTTTGGGAGGACATTGAGCTGCCCGACGATCTGCGGCAGTTCGCGGTTGCCCGGACCGTCGAAGGTAAAAGTGACATCGCGCTCGCCGGTCTTCTCCGCCTTCACTACATGGCGATAGTAGGCCGACATTTGCGGCGAGTTCTTCTTGAAGGCGTCGAACGAGAAGATCACGTCTTCGGGCGTGACCGGCTTGCCGTCATGCCATCGGGCGTTGGCACGCAGGCGGTAGGTGACGGAAGAAAAGTCATCGGGATAGTTCACGTTCTCGGCCAGCAACCCGTATTCGGTCGACACTTCGTCAAGCGCGGAAACCATCAGCGTATCGGAGACAAGGTCGATGCCGGCGGCGAGCGATCCTTTGACGCCGGCAACGACCATGTTGACGTTGTCATAAGTGCCGAACGCGATCTGGCGCACCACACCGCCTTTCGGCGCCGACGCGTTGACGTAGTCGAAATGCGCAAAGCCGGCGGGATATTTCAGCAAACCGAACAGCGACAGGCCGTGCCGCCACGCTGGGTCGGCGCCGGATGCGGTGAATGGCACGAACGGCGATGCAACCGTGGCCACGGCAAGCGAACGGCAGAAATCGCGGCGGGTATGCAAGAATCAACCTCCGGACGCGGCGAACGGCGAAATGTACCTGATTATTCTGGTTTTTGATTGCGGCGTCACCGTGCCGGTAGGGCGTGATGCCGAAAAAGGCCTGCCCCCGGACTTGTTCCGGGGGTTGCAAAACTTTTCCGCCTTCGCGAAGCCCGCTTCCGCCTTCGCTAAAGCTTCGGCGGACGGGTCGGCGGGCGAAACGAGGTCGGATCAGATCACGCCCAAATCCAGGATGCTGGAGGAGCAGGGCGATTCCGCCTGAGTTGATGAGACTGCGGAGCGCCGGCGCAGTTCGATCTTCACAATCTTGTGGCGCAACCAATGCCGGACAAAATGGCCGGGCCTCGGCCCGGCCATCGGTCGATTCCCGCGTCGGATGTTACTGCGCTTTCGGAGCCCCGGCCGGCGCCGGTGCGGCTGCCGCCGGAGCGGCCGGAGCCGCGGCGACCGGGAGCGGTTTTGGTGAATCCGCCAGTGAATTGAGATACGCGATCACATCGGCGCGTTCGGCATTTTTATTGATTCCGACGAAGCCCATCGAGGTGCCCGCCACGAATCCCTTCGGCGCCTGGATGAACTGGTTGAGATCATCGATGGACCACGCTCCGCGCTTGGCCTTCATGGCCGCCGAATAGTTGAAACCTTCGTGGGTGGCCCGATCCCGTCCCACGACACCCCAGAGATTGGGACCGACTTTGTTGGGGCCGCCCTTGTCGAACGTGTGACAGGCGAGGCACTTCTTGGCGGCGGCCTCCCCGCGCTTGAGGTCGGCGCTGGCGAGAAGCTGCTCGATCGGCTCCTGCTTCGCGGGCCCGCTCTTGTCGGCCGGGCCGGCTTTTTCCTGCACGGCGATCTCATAGCCCGGCTTTTCCGGCTTATGCGGCGCGAAGATCGCGCCGGCGGAAATATTGAGCGCCAGCAGGCACAGGAGGGAAAACAGAATGGCGCCGAGAATTTTGTTGGTTTCGAAAGAGTCCATCGCGGATGAGCTCCCGCAGCGCTCGATGGTGGTTGGTTTCCGGCGGATTCCGCCGGGATCGCGGGCGACTGATAGCCGGTTTGCGGCGCCTCTGGCAACCCGTATAAGCGTCATCAGAAGGCGTCAAACAATGCGGACTTAACATGTATTTGCCCGGCGAATGAGCGCGCAAAATGGCAGCCAACGACGTCGTCGTGATCATACCGGCGCGCATGGCCGCGACGCGGCTTCCCGGTAAGCCGCTCGCGGACATCGGCGGCTGGCCCATGATCGTGCATGTCGTGGAGCGCGCGACCGAGGCTGGTGTCGGGCCGGTGATTGTCGCGACTGATTCCGAAGTGATTGCCGAGGCCGTGAGCCGTGCCGGCGGCCGTGCCGTGATGACGCGCGCCAACCACCACTCAGGTTCCGATCGCGTTTATGAGGCACTCCTTCAGGTCGATCCGTCCGGCAAAGTGGGCATTGTAGTCAACGTCCAGGGCGACCTGCCGACGCTGGCGCCGGCCAGCCTGCGCGCGGGCCTCGCGCTCCTCAATGATCCGGCGGTCGATGTCGCGACCATCGCCGCCGAAATCCGCGATCTTGCGGAACGCACCAATCCTAATGTCGTCAAGGTGGTCGGCTCACAGGTCGAGCCTCGGAGGCTGCGCGCGCTTTATTTCACGCGCGCGAGCGCACCCTACGGCGACGGACCGCTCTATCATCACATCGGGCTTTACGCCTACCGGCGCGCGGCGCTCGAGAAGTTCGTGGCCATGCCGCCGTCGCCGCTGGAATTGCGCGAGAAACTGGAACAGTTGCGCCTGATCGAGGCCGGGATGCGGATTGATGTGGCGCTGGTCGACGGCGTCCCGCTCGGCGTCGATACGCCCGAAGACCTTGAAAAAGCGCGCAGTCTGGTGGTTGCGCGCAGTTGACTCGCGCCCGCCCGCGTCCCAAACGAAGGCCATGAGCAAGCGGAAAATCGTCTATCAAGGCGAACCCGGGGCCAATTCCGACCTCGCCTGCCGCGAAGCCTATCCCGGCTGCACGCCGGTGCCCTGCGCTACCTTCGAGGACGCGTTCGCCGCCGTGCGCGCTGGCAAGGCCGAACTGGCCATGATCCCGATTGAAAATTCCGTGGCCGGCCGGGTCGCCGATATTCATTACCTGATGCCGAACTCGCGGCTGCACATCATTGCCGAGCACTTCATGCCTGTGCACCACCAACTGATGGCGCCCAGGCGAGCGACGCTCAGGACGATCAAGACGGTGGAAAGTCATGTGCATGCACTCGGCCAATGCCGAAAATCAATTCGCGCGCTTGGCATCAAACCCGTCGTTGCCGCCGACACTGCCGGCTCCGCGCGCCTCGTTGCCGAGACCAACGACGCTTCCCGCGCCGCCATTGCCTCGCAGCTGGCTGCGAAGATTTACGGACTGAAAATCCTCAAGCGCAACGTCGAGGACGAGACGCACAACACCACGCGCTTTGTCGTGCTGTCGCGCTCGCCGAAATGGGCCAAACCCGGCGGCGCTCGCGTGGTCACGACTTTTGTTTTCGAAGTGCGCAACATGCCGGCCGCGCTTTACAAAGCGCTGGGCGGGTTTGCCACCAACGGTATCAACATGACGAAGCTGGAAAGTTACATGGTCGGTGGAACGTTCGCCGCCACGCAATTTTACGCCGACGTCGAAGCACATCCGGAAGAGCGCGCGTTGGAGCTTGCGCTGGAGGAGCTTGAATTTGTGTCGCGGCCAAAATCCTTGAAGATCCTGGGCGTCTACCCGGCGCACCGGTTCCGGGCCAGGTTGACGAGTTGAACCGCTTTTGCGCCGGGATCATTTGCCGACAATGAGCGGGAGCAGCCAATGGCGAGTACGTCAATCACGGTCAAGCGATCGTTGCATCTGAAGTTCACCGCGCCGTCGGCTGATCCCAAGCAACTGGCGGCGTTGGTGCGCGCCGCGCGGCCGTTCTACGAATTTTTCGGTGGAAAAGAAGTGCGCCTGCTGCAGAACGTCGACGATCCGTCGCGCTACATCCAGATCATTGAGTATGAAACCGACGCCAGCGTCGAGCTCAATCGTCAACAGCTGGCCAGCGACCCGCGCATGCAGGCGGCATTGCAGGCATGGCGCACCGTGGTGTCCGGTGCGATCGACATCGATGTATTCGCCGACGTGGCGAACGAGCCGTAAGGCTTCGGTCGTTCGTTACGCGGTGAGCTTGTGCCTACGCCGCGGCCGGTGCGGCGAGTGCTTCCAAGGATTGCTGACGCGGCTCGACGCCCCAGGCCCAAACCACGACGATCTGCACGAGCACGAGGGCAATCATCAGCGCTAAGACGCCCGGCATCTTGTAGTTCGTGGCGAGCGACAGCACGATGAACGGCGTGAAGATCTGTGCGGCGCGGCCGAGCGTGTTGCAAATGCCGTTGCCGCGCAGCCGCACCTCGGTTGGGAACAGCTCGGGCGTATAGACCCCGAACAGGATCGCGACCTGGACGTAAATCGCCAGGATCAGTAGGAAACCAATCGACAGGATTATCGCCGGTGCGGTAGTCGCCGTGAAAGTGGCGTAGATCGCGCCCAGCACGATCGTTGCAACCGAAGCGCCGATGATGCTGGCGCGCCGACCGATCGAATCGGAAAGGTAGGCGCCACCCACGCAGCCAAGCGGCGACGCGATCGCAAGCACGAGGATATAGTCGAACGAACGTGCGATCGTCAGGCCCTGCGCGAGAAAGAACGTCGGCAGCCATTGCACAAAACCGAAGATCAGCGTGTTGATCGTGATCAGCGCCCAGGATCCCACGATCAGACGCTGCAACAGCGGCGGCTTGAACAGGGACGAGAAATCGATCGGCGCCGACGTCATCGGCGCGACCGGCGTCGGCAGCGCTCCGCCCGCGGCCACTTCCTGTTCGATTGACTTCAACAGCGCTTCTGCTTCGTCGCCGCGGCCTTGCGCCTCGAGCCAGCGCGGCGATTCCGGGAGTTGCTTACGCAAATACCAGACGATAAGCGCGCCGACGCCGGCGACCACGAACATCGGGCGCCAGCCCCACACCGGGATGACGAAATAGGCGATCAACGCGGTGGCCGGCAGTCCGCACACCACCAAGAACGCCATGAACGAGAGCCAGCGTCCGCGCGATTTGGGCGGAACGAATTCGGTCAACGTCGAGTAGCCGACGACGATCTCGGCGCCCAGCCCAAGACCCATGACGAACCGCGCCCAATTGAGCTGCGTCATGTCTTGCGCTACGGCAGCGGCGAACGAGGCCAGTCCAAACACGACGAGATTGACCTGATAGGTGAAGCGGCGACCATAGCGGTCCCCGAGAAAGCCGGTGATCAGTGCGCCGATGGTCATGCCGATGAATGTCTTGGAAATGAAATCGGCGTTGAGCGGCAATGTCGAGAATTTCGTCTGTAGCAGCACCGGCAGCACGTTGGTGCCGACGTAAAGGTCGTAGCCGTCAAAAAACATGCCGGCGCCGATCAGCCAGAAAATTCGATAGTGAAACGCGCTGATCGGAAGCCGGTCGAGCCGAGCGCCGGCATTCATGGACGAAGCCATTTAATTCCCCCCTTGATGCAAAACCGTGGCGGCTCTGCCGGCCGCCTTGCGGTAATGCTAAACGACCAGGGGAGGACGCGCTACCCGCTTTAGGATCAGGCGGCGCGCCGTTCGCGCTGTCGCCGGGTCTCGTCGCGGCCGCGCAGATGCACGATCGATTCGATTTCGGATCGCCGTACGCCGATGTCCCTGAGCATGCCATCATCGAGCGCCATCAGGCGCGTGACCGCGGCCCGATTGGTGCGCATAACGGCATAGTCGGCGCGCCAGCGCGTCAGCTTCGCCGCCGTGCCGGCGATGCTGGCGGCAAAGCGCTTGGCGAGGGATTTGAACATCCGGCCGACCAGAGCGCTGATGAACGCTGCCCGCTCGGTGTTGGCCTGGCGCACAATCCTTTCCCGGTAAAGGACCTGCTGTTCGCGCGATAAGGCCTGAAAGTCGAGGGGGCCAAAATCCCCATTGATACGATCCAACATGTGAAGCTCCATCATGGGTGCGGGGCCACGCTGCAAGCGCATGGGCCGCCAAACCACCCGGTTCGCGACAGTCTTTACATCCGGCGATCCATCAGGCAAAATGAATAATAATGATAAAGATCATCTCATATTGAGAACGTAGAGTGACAACGATGGACCTTTCCGATCTGCAAATCTTTCGCTCGGTCGCGCGCGAGGGCGGCATTACCCGCGCCGCCGAAAAGCTCAACCGCGTTCAATCCAACGTGACCACGCGCGTGCGCCAGCTTGAGCAGGATCTCGGCGTCGATCTCTTCATCCGCGAAGGCAAGCGGATGCAACTGTCGCCCGCGGGCGCGCTGCTCGTCGGCTATGCCGATCGCCTGCTTGCGCTTGCGCAAGAAGCGCGGGATGCCATCCATGACGCCGAGCCACGTGGAACGCTGCGGTTAGGCTCCATGGAAAGCACCGCGGCAATAAGGCTGCCGGGTCCGCTCAACGAATTCCATCGGCGCTATCCGAACGTGCAGCTCGAATTGCGAACAGGCCATCAAAAGGGACTGGCCGGCGCGGTATTGGCCGGAGAATTGGATGTCGCGCTGGCGGCCGAGCCGATTGTCGATGGACCGTTTGAAAAAGTGCTGGTGTATGATGAAGAGCTGGTCATCGTCGCGCCGCCCGGCCATCGGCCGATCCGTTCGCCGAAGGACGTCGCGCCGCAAACCATGCTAGCCTTTGAGCACGGTTGCTCCTATCGCGCACGGATGGAGCAGTGGTTTGCGCTGGCCGGCGAGGTGCCCGACAAAATTATCGAAATGTCGTCGTGGCACGCTATTCTCGGCTGCACCGCTGCCGGCATGGGAATTTCAGTTCTGCCACGCATGGTGTTGACCAGTTTTCCCGAGCAGAATTTTCTCAGCCTGCATCCGTTGCCCGCGGAGCTGTCGCACGCACCGACCATGCTGATCTGGCGCAAGGGCGCCAACTCGCCGAACGTGCGCGCGTTGCGCGAGATGCTGACCGAAAGCGCTGCGCCGCCGAGCCGCAAGGCAAGCGGCAAGAAATCAATGCCGGCGAAGGCGGCCTAAATGGTCTGATTGTAGGCGCCCACATCGGGGTGGGTGCGCAGCACGGCGTCGATCGCCGTGAACATGTCGCGCATATGCTGCTCCGATACCGGGCTCTCAACGACGACCACCAGTTCCGGCTTGTTGGACGACGCGCGCACCAGGCCCCAGGTGCCGTCCGCGAGCGTGACGCGCACGCCATTGATAGTCACGAGATTGCGGATCGGCTGCCCCGCGACCTGATCGCCCTTGGCCTTGGCGGCTTGAAAATGCCGCACAACTTTATCGACGATGCCGTACTTGGATTCGTCGGGACAGTACGGCGACATGGTCGGCGAACCCCAGGTCTTCGGCAGTGCTTGGCGCAGGTCCGACATGGTCTTGCCGGGGTTGCGGTCGAGCATGTCGCAGATCGCGATCGCCGAGACGAGTCCGTCGTCATAGCCGCGGCCGACCGGCGGATTGAAGAAATAATGGCCGCTCTTCTCGAAGCCCGCGACGGCGCCCAGTTCCGCCGTCCGCCGCTTGATGTAGGAATGGCCCGTCTTCCAATAATCGGTCACGACGCCGTTCGCTTTCAGCACCGGATCGATCTCGTAAATTCCCGTCGACTTCACATCGACGACGAATTTCGCGTTCTTCACGCGCGATGACAGATCGCGCGCCACCAGCACGCCGACCTTGTCGGCGAAGATTTCGTGCCCCTCGTCGTCGACCACGCCGCAGCGGTCGCCGTCGCCGTCGAAGCCAAGCGCGATTTCCGCGCCCGACGCAGCGACCGCCTCCCCCATCGCATGCAG
>JBGPOB010000189.1:0-7473 GCA_041487815.1 Xanthobacteraceae bacterium
ATTGCGGGCTGATGGCAAGCTGCTCCAGCGGCACCACCCGTGACGCATCGTCAATCCGGCGCATCAGCGCCTCGGCGCTTTCGAGTTCCGGTGTTTTGGTCGAGACAAGTCCGAGCACAACCATCTTGCCCTTCGGCAGATGGCGCAACGGTTCAAAGCCTCCCGCGCGCTTGGAATCATATTCAAGGAAAAAACCGTTGACCTTAATCTCGTTGAACAGGATATCCGCCACCAGTTCATAGGCGCCTTCAGCGACCCAGCGGCCTTCGCGATTGCCGCGGCAGGTGTGCACGGTCACGGTGACGTTCGAAGGCAAATCCGCGATCACGGCATTGATCGAATTTGCGTAGGTGTGGAGAAGGGTGTCCGGATCGTCGCCGCGTTGCCGGACATAGGCGCGATGCGCAGGGTCGCAGAGATAGCCGAAGCAAACATCGTCGAATTGGATATATGTCGCGCCGGCGGCGGTCAGCTCTTTCAGTTCCAGGCGATAGGCTTTGATCAAATCATCCCAGAATTCGGCGATGTCCTTGTAAGGCGTGTTGTCGAGCTTGCCATAATCGGCCAGGAAATAGTGAACGAGATTGGGGGCGGGTAGGGCGAGCTTTGGCAGGCCCTTGGTGTTCGCCTTCAGGAACTCGAAATGGCGTAGGACTGAACTCGATCGCCAGCGGATCGGCTCGACGATCGTCAGCGAGGTCATGTCTTCGTTGGCGCCGGAAGTGCTCCGCCACTTGAGCGAGCCGACCGCCGAGCGACTTGCCGACAGCCCTTTCCAGCTCAGCAGAAGTTCCAGCATGAAGCTGCGGCGGCGGAGTTCGCCGTCGGTGATGGCGCGCAGTCCGACCCGCTCCTGCATTGCAATGGCGTCGCGGACGAAGGCGTCTTCAATGACCCGCAGCTCCTCGTTGTTATGGGGTCCGACATTGGCATCGGCGGTGTGGGGTCCAAGCAGGCGCTCGCGGGCCTGCTTCAATTCCGGCGGACGCAGCAGGCTGCCGACGTGGTCGGCCCGGAACGGAGGCCGCTTGGATTGAGCCGGTAATGTTTGCGATACGGTCTGGACCGCCATCTCAATACTTTCCAAATTGCCAACGTATTGCAGGCATCATTGTGTCCCGGGCTCTCGGGTCGCTCCTGCGTAGACATCCAGGAATTGGTGAACCACATCGGGTGCTCTCGATCTTGCAATGCCGCACTCGGAGGCGATGCCGAACTTCTTCACATGTCGCTGGGCGGCGGCAATCCGTTTTTGAGTTCCGTCGACGCCATCGCGCGCATGCACCACGCCGAGGTACAACTCCGTGGCCGGCGGCAACTGCAATCCGTCGAGCGGCTTGAAATAAGCGTCGTCGGTCCGATCAATCGGCACCGGCATGTGGATATAGGTCAAGGGCCGTCCGATTGTCTTGAACAAGTCGTTGGCGACTTCCACCAGCTTGCCGGCGTCCTTGGGCTGGATAACGTGTTTGGCGTCCATGTCGCCGTAACAAAGATGAACCCCAAGCTCGACGTCGCGCGGAACCGCGCCGGCGAGCCGGCGCATGCGGTCGAGGATGTTCGCCTTCGACGTTCCGGCCGCCGGGTAACGGCCCTGCAATTGTCCGTCGAGGATGAGCATTTCGGTACAGACGTCCCATTGAATGCAGAGATCCTTGTGCGGGATCGCCTGACACAGGGCCTGCACCTCGCGGATCATTGCGTTTTCGTAGGCGGCCTCGATCGCCGCAAGGTCTCGCGGCGATCCGAATACGTAAACGACGGCCATTGGCGTTGGCAGACAGACTTGCAAGCGAACGCCTTTAGCGATGTCACCGCGGTCACGGGCCGCGCAGAAATCCAGGTAGGATGCGCGCGCCTCGCGGGCATAGCCCAATTCACCGAAGCGCACCTCGCTCGGCGCAACGCCTTCGGCGAGACCGATATGTGGCGCGCCGATCGGCGTCGGCGGCGTGTCGGGGTCGGCTCGCAGGAACGGATTATTGCGCAGCACGGCATATTGCCACTGGATCCAACCCCGGCGGCCACCCGGTTCTCCATCGGGAATTCGCCGCAGGCGCTTTCCGAACTTCGGGCCGATGGTGCGGAAGACCTCTTCCACCGTGTCGAACCCAATGCTGCCCACGAAGTGAACGTGGTCGGGCGTGTCGTAATTGAATGTCATCGTCGCGACGGTCCTTCACAAATTTCAGGCGTTCGAGGAATTCGGAATGTTCACAGTGTAGTCCGCGCATCGCCTCGGCGGGTCTAAGATTGCGCGGCGTTGGTTTGCGTCGATGCGGCGACTTTGGCGTCCTCCTTGAGGCGCCGCTCGAGTTCGTGCCGGACGATCTTTCCGGTCGTGTTGCGCGGCAGCTCAGCGTCGGCGACGAATTTGACTTCCTTCGGAATTTTGTAGTTCGCGATCTTGCCGCGGCAGGCGGCAATGACGTCGTCCGCGGTCAGCGAATCGTCCCGGCGAACGACGAAAGCAATCGGCACCTCGCCCCATTGGCGATCCGGCCGGGCCACAATGACGGCATCGGTGATGCGCGGCTGAGCCAGCAGGATGCGCTCGACCTCAGCTGGATAGATGTTCTCGCCGCCCGACTTGATCAAATATTTTCGCCGATCGACGAAGTCGTAGGTGTTGTTCGGGTTGCGAACGAATACGTCGCCGAGATGGAACCAGCCGCCGCGGAATTCAACGGCGTTTACCTCGGGGGCGGCAAAGTATCCACTGAACAGGCTGGGCCCCCGCAGGATGGCCTCGCCCGGCGCGCCGTCGGGGACGTCGTTGTCATCGATATCTACCAGGCGCACCGCGCAGAGCGACGATTGCAATTTCGAAAGTGTCTTGGGCTCCACGCCCACTGGAATGAGTCCGCGGCTGAACGGCATCGAGCCCGATTCAGTTGCGCCGAACGTGTTCACAAACGGCGCCCGGAATGCCGAGGTAAGCTCCGCGAGGATGTTGCGGGGGATAAGGTCGGCCATGGCGCCTATGTATTTCACGTCCTTGATTTGGACCCTTGTGTTTCGCAATTCAGCGAGCACGCGGTCTTGCGTGCCCGGTATGACCATGAGCCAGCCGAGCTTTTCCCGCGCGGCCGCCGCGACTAGCGCTCCCGCGTCAAAGCCATCCATGATGATGACTTTGCTGCCCCGCATGAGCGAGGCGTAAGTCATGTCGTTCGCCCCCATATGAAAGAGGGGACCCCAGGCGATGAATGCCGAGTCCGGATCAACAGGGCGGTCCAGCCGATTGATGATGTCGCGCGCGATGACGGCCCGCTGGCTGATCAGCGCGCCCTTGGGCATCCCGGTCGACCCGCTGGTGTAGAGGATCACGAAGCCATCCTCGGGCTGCGCAATTTGCGGAGGCTCGCTGGCGGACGCTTTTGCCAAGGCGTGCTCGTATTTGTCGCCGAGCGTCAGAACCTTGGCACCATGTTCGATACGGGCAAGCGTCGGTGCGTGGCGCTCCGACACGACGACGAGCTGAGGCGCGGCGAGAGCGATGCAATAGGCGAGTTCTGAATCGGACTGCCGCCAATTCTGGCACGCCATGATCGAGCCAAGCTTCGCCATCGCGAGGCCGAATTCGATATATTCCGGACGATTTTCGGAGACGATCGCGACGCGATCGCCACGTCCGACGCCCCGCGCGGCGAGTGCGTCGACGAGCCGATTGACGCGGTCGTTGAGTTGACCGTAGGTGCGTTGGCCGGATGCAAACTGCAGTGCGATGTTGTCGCGATGGGCAACGCTCTGCGCCCGGAACAAGTCGCCGACGGTGAGAGACGCGGCCGCGGTTGCCAGCGAATGACCGATGGAATCCGCCTGCTTCATCACATCCCCTGCCGGGTTGCTTCCCGCGTCGAACGCGAACGAGCGGATGAATGGTGCTGTCGTTGACAGCAACGAAAATTGTTGCAATGGTAACTGTGAAGCAATTTTTCCCGCAACGCAAGGTGATATCGTCGATGCGGGGCGAATGACTGCTCAGCGCGGCGGCCGCTCGTTCCCATCGATGTTCCGATGCGTTTTCACAGGCTCGCGCATCACGTGCGCGAGGCGTCCTGCCGCCCGGCGCGGGATGCGCATCGAGGTAGCATCGGGACGGAGCGTCGGTTGAAACTCAAGACCCTCTTGTCGGACGTGTCGCCGCGTGGTGTTGTGACGATTACGTTGAACCGGCCGGAAAAGGGCAATGCGTTCGATCGGCAGATGGTGCGCGAACTCGCGTTGCAATTTCTGCGCCTGGCCAAAGACGCGACCGTGCGTGTCGTCGTATTACGCGCCAGCGGCCGATATTTTTGCGTCGGGGCCGATATCGGCGGAACATCGCGCAAACCAGACGACGGGGCGAAGCCTGAATTCGAGCTGATCGACGCTCTCAAGGCCATCGATACGCTTCCGAAGCCGACGATCGCGGTGGTGGAGGGCGGCTGCGTCGGCGGCGGCTTGGCCATCGCGGCCTGCTGCGACGTGTTAATTGCGACCGACAGCGCGTTCTTTTCCATTCCCGAGGTGCGGGTCGGCATTGTCCCGACGCTTGCGCCATTGTTCGTGCGTGCGATCGGCCACCGTGCGTTCCGGCGTTATGGAGCGACCGGCGAACGATTGTCGGCGCGCGATGGCCTGCGCTTGGGGCTCGTGCATCAAATTTGCGACCCTGCGACGCTCGACGCCGAGCTCGCGAACATCCTCGACGCCATTTTCCAAGGCGCGCCCGGCGCGTTGCGCAAGATGAAGGCGATGGTGGCACAATACGCCGCACCCGGGCCTGCTGCCGTCTTTCCCGCCAAACGGCGCCGCCCTGGATTTAACGATCGGTCGGACGAGGCGCGCGAAGGAATCGCTGCCTTCCGGGAGAAACGTAAACCGAGTTGGTACCGCGCCGGCGACAAGTGATGCTTGCCCGGGGTCGGCTGACCTGCAATGTCCGCGATTGCACGTGCGGAGGACCGCCTTTTGGATTTCGAGACCTCGAAGCGAAAGGTCGCCGCTCTCCTCGAGCCGCGCAACGTCGTGATCGTCGGCGCCAGCAATCGTCCAGGCAGTATCGCAGCGATGGTCCGGCGCAATCTCGCTCGTTACGAGTTTGCGGGGCCGGTCTATCTGGTCAATCCGGGACGCGACGAGATCGACGGTGAGCGCTGCTACCGCGATCTCGCATCGTTGCCGGAGGCGCCCGATCATCTGGCCGTGCTTGCCCCGGCACCCGCGGTTCGCGAACTGCTCTTGCATGCAAGCGACGCCGGTGCGCGCAGCGCCACGGTTTTCTCGACCGGATTTGGGGAAGCGCTCGACCCGCAGGGCGCGCTGCTCGGCCAGCAACTGCGCGACGTCATTGCGCGAACGGGGCTGGCCGTCTCCGGTCCCAATTGCATGGGGAATCTGGCCGTCAAGAGCCGGCTGATGACGCTCGCGCTCCAGGATCCGGTCCAGTTCCGCCGCGGGCCGGTGGCGCTCGTCGGGCAGAGCGGCGGCATTTTGCTCTATCTCTACTGGGCGCTGGCCGAGCGCGGAATTGCGGCCGAGTACATGATCACCAGCGGCAACGAGGCTGGTCTCACGCTCGCGGACTACATCGCCTATTTCGCGGATCAGCCGGCGCTCAAGGTAATCGTGATTTATCTCGAAGCTGTCGTGGACACGGCGAAGTTCAAGGCGGCGTGCCGCGCAGCGCGGACGGCGGGCAAATCTGTGATTGCGGTGAAGCTCGGTCAATCCGACGCCGGGCGCGAAGCGGCGCTCGCACACACCGCTTCATTGACCGGCAGTATTCAAGCATTTGACGCCATGGCCGGCGAGGTCGGCGTCGTGCGCGCGGAAACGCTGGACGATGTGGTCGAAACGGCGGAACTGCTGGTTCACACGGGAGCCCCCGATGGGCGGCGACTAGGCGCCATCACGTTGTCGGGCGCTTTCCGCGGATTGCTGCTCGACGCGGCCGAACAGAATCACCTGGTGTTTCCCCCGCTCGGGCGGCAAACGGCCGCAAGTCTGCGATCGGTGCTCGGCGCCGGGACGTTGATGAGCAATCCGGTTGATGGCGGATTTAGCGTAATCACCAGCACGGAGACCTTTCTTACCTGTATCGACGCGCTGAATTCCGATCCGGACATCGACGTCATCCTGGTCCAAGAGGCATTGCCTGCGCGGGCCGGCTCCGATCGCGCCGAGCGATACATGGCCGCGCTTGAAAATTACATCACGACGAAGGGCACGAAGCCAATCTGTTATGTGGCGTTGGTATCGCACGGGCTGACGGACTACAGCCTTGCGCTGCGCGCAAAGACGCCACACCTCTCGTTTCTGCATGAGGCCAACAAGTCGCTGCGCGTCATCGACAGCGTTGTGCGCAGCAAGGAGCGCGAAGGCCTGGCGCGAATTTCATCCCTAGCGCATGCCCCGCCGGACGCGCATACACGGGCTCTCATTGCAAAGGCCCGCGAACGCGCGATGTCCGTGCCTTGCACGCTGAACGAAGCGCAGTCGAAGGAGCTGCTACGGGCGTATGGCATTGCGACGCCGGCGGAGAGACTGGTTTTGAATTCGGCGGCGGCCGTGGAGGCTGCCACTGCCTTCGGCTATCCCGTGGTTCTCAAGGCTGTCTCTTCAAAGATCGCCCACAAGTCCGATCACGCTGCGGTCGCGCTGAATCTCAATGGCCCGGATGACGTGATAGCGGCATTCGCGCGGATCACCGATGCCTTGGCCAGTCAGGGGCTCGCGGATTCGCTCGAAGGGATGCTCGTCTGCAAACAGATAACCGGCGGCGCCGAACTCGCGCTCGGATTGCACCGCGATCAGGAAGTCGGGCCTGTGTTGATGGCGGGTAGCGGCGGCTCATTGCTCGAGTTGGTCAGGGATGTCGCCTTCTGCGTTCCGCCGCTGAACCGCAAGAAAGCGCTTGATCTTATCGAACGGACCCGCATTGCGCGCGTAATACGGGGTTATCGTGGCGGCGTCCCGTTGGATGTCGATGCTGCGATCGACGCGCTCATTGCGCTCGACCGTATCTCCGCCGACCTCGGCGACGCGGTTCAATCGATCGACATCAATCCTTTCACCGTGTTGCCGAAGGGACAAGGCGGACTGGCGCTCGACGCCATGATTGCGCTGCGGCCACCAAAGGCAGGAACGGGCGGTTGAGCGGCCGCCTTCACATTGTCTGATGATGCTGGCACCGCAGAGAGCATTTTTAGGCGAAGCGGGTAGCGGATCGCCGCCAGAAAATGCGTCAGCTATGAAATGAGCGCGCGTTCGGATGCAACACCGGGTTCGACTTTTGCTGAAGGTGTTCTAGGCGACCTTGCTTGGTGCCCGCGTTGCCACGCGCAGCCCGGCCTGTTTCATCAGCGGCAGCACGCGATTGATGAAAAACCCCAGGTCCTCCTCGAAGTTGACGAACGAGACGGTACATCCGGTGAGGCCGATGTTCCGAAGGTTCAGCAATGTTTCGACGATCCGCTCGGGACTCCC
>JBGPOB010000190.1:0-7461 GCA_041487815.1 Xanthobacteraceae bacterium
AGGCGCGATTGACCAGAACGAATTGTTGCGTGGCCGGATCCTTGACAACGATTGGAGCCGGAGTGTTCTCAATGATGGTGTTGAGGAATCTTTGCGTTTGCTCGAGATTCCGCTCCGCGAGTTTCCGCTCAGTTATGTCCTCGTGCAGCGCAACCCACCCGCCGCCCGGCATCGGACGGGTGACGATGGAAATCTCCCGCCCGTTCGCGGTACGCACCAACCGGTTTAAAATTTTGCCTTCGGCGAGCCGCGACATGAATTCGGCGCGATATAGTTCAGGCGCTATCGTAAGTTGACCAATCGCGGCACGATGCTGAAAGAGTTCGATCAGTTTACAGCCCGGCTTCACGATCTCGGGCGATAGCCCGTACATTTGAATGTACTGAGCATTGACAACAACAATTCTTTCCTCCGAGTCGAACATGGATAGCCCGTGCGACATGTTGCCGATGGCCACATTAAGATTGAGGGTGGCCTGTTTAGCCGCGACCAAAGCGTCCGTGAGGGAGCTTTCATATTGGCGTTGAGCAGTAATGTCCTCGTGCGTCGCTACCCACCCGCCATCTGCCAGCGGCCGGTTTGTGACTAGGATCGTTCGACCGTCCTTGAGTTCTCGCGTGGATTGCGTTGTCTTGCCCTCGGCAATCAGAGCCAGAAATTCCGCAATTTTTTTGTCTTGGCCGCCGCCCACAATCTTTGCGTCTTCCAGATGCCGTACGAGTTCACGAAGACTACATCCTGGCTTGATCAGATCTGGAGGCAATCCGAACATTTCCAGATAACGCCGATTGTGAACGACGAGCCTGCCCCTTCGATCGAACAGGCATAGACCGTGATTCATATTGTCGATGGCGGTATGCAGCCGGTATTTTTGCTGGATGAAATGATTTCCGACAATTCGCGCGCATAGCAAGATCATGCTGGCGACAACGACGATTAGAAAGAATGCGGCACCAAATACGAATACCGTATCGTTTCGCCATTCAGCGAGAATTGCGTCTGTAGCCGCGGTAATCGCCACCGCAAACGGATATCCGGTGAGGGGCTGAACCGCTACCAGTCGCTCACCACCATCGAATTCACCGACCAGTCGACCGCTGACGGCGCGATCCATCGAAAGTGAGTTGTTCAACGCGCCGATCTGAGTGTTTTCAATGTTATCCTTTTGCGCGATCGCCGGATAGCGCGCGAGCAGCGCGCCATCGCGGTAAAGGAGAGCAACTGAACTGCCGTTTCCGAAGGCAATGGCCCTGTAATATTGCTCAAAATAATATGTTTCGATTGTGCCAACGACCAGGCCTAAGAACTGACCGTCCGGTCCGGTAATCTTGTTAGCGATATTAATCGTCCAGGTTTCGGTCGCGCGATCGCGCACAGGCTCGCCTACGACGTGAGTGACCTCGCGACTGGATTCAATGATTTTGAAATAATCGAGCCCCGAAACGTCGGCTGCTGGGGGCGGCCACGCCCGCGAAGTGTTCACTAAGCGGCCCCGTGCATCAATGAGAGACAGTGAACTGACGTGCACGAGCCCGCTAATTTGCTCTTCGAGCATCAGATGAACTTCGTTACCCGAAGTGGCCCGTTCGAAGTCTCCACTCGACGCAATTCTGCGCGACTGCAACTGCTGCATCAGACTCGTCTCGACGAGGTCAAGTGCTTGAAAAGCCCGACCGACGTTCTCCGCAAGTACCGAAGCCAAGTTCTGTAGGTTTCGCTGCGCATCCGCCAATATGCGAGCGCGAGAATTTGAATGGGTGATCCAGGTTGCCGTCGCGATCGCGACCAGGAGCAGAAGACCTAAGTAGACAATCCATCGGGCCGGACCAACACTCCATGCGGTCCTGATATCGAGATGGTTGTCCACAAACTGCAAATGATCATCCGCCGCCACACCCGCGCGACTGATTTTCGATATGTAAAATTGACGAGAGAAAAGCCTTCGCATGCGATAAATGCTATGCAATTTTGCTTTTTTTGAAGCTTATTGCGGCAGCGCGATAGGCATGTGTTTATGCAAACGGTCAATGAATGATGAACTTTGCTAACGATGCATGAAAAGGTGAGGTCCCTTTTTATTATCAGGGATTTTTCAATGGCCGCCGCTTTCCATCTCGGGTTAGCGACTTTGAGAACTGATCCAGCTTGGCAAAAACAGACCATTCGTCGGCGCGCGATAAGCCTTCCTTTACGCTAAGCAAAGCAGTTGCCGAATGGGCTTTTTGCGCAGCGGGCACGATGTCGCCCGCCTTCGCGATCAAGATTGGCTTGCCAGCCGAAGCGCTAGCGCGCGATCAGCAAAAGTGGCCACCGGTTTTGCGTCCGACCGCGCGCCAAATATTACTTGGCGCGAAGGCTGGAGCGGGCGAAGGGAATCGAACCCGCGACCCCGACCTTGGCAAGGTTGATAGCGTCAGGCTCAATGGATTGAAGCTGAAGAGTTTTCGTTCCGGGTGGCTTCAGGTCTCCGGATTTTTTCCAAGAACAAATCAAGGGATATTTTGCGTACGACACATCGTCCGCTCTTGACCATCGGCGCAATGGCACAACTCGGTCGAGTCGATCACTGCCAGGAATGTCCGTTCATTACCGTGAACCGGTCATGCCGATCCTGCGCTCGAACCGACGCGATTGACCCATGGCAGACGCCTCCGCCAATCAAAGCGCGCGAATCGCAAGCCACACGCCAGCCACTAGAAATCCGGCGCCCAAAATGCGCGAAATCACGTGTCCAGTTGGAACTAGTTTCTCAACCAACACCAAAATCGTGATCACAGCGATCCACAGCACGTTCATCACGCCGCCGACGAACAGTAATGTCATCAGCACCCAACAGCAGCCAACGCAGTAGGCACCGTGCCGGGCACCGAGTGCGAGGGAACTTGTTGCGCCGGCGCGAAATCCGCCGTGCTGTTGAATGAACTGCAACGGGGCCTGACATTGCCGCAGGCAGGCATATTTCAGCGGCGTCCATTGATAGAGCCCGGCGGCGATCAACACGAGGCCGCTAAAAACTCCACTCGCGCCTGCCATGCTCGGCATAAGCCAGCCCAATCGCTCGACCGCCCACTGCGCGAGCGTCGCGACGAAAGCGAAGCCGCCCCAGGCCAGAAGATAGCCACCGGCAAACCACGAGGTCGCTGCAAACGGCTTTCGCTCGAGCGCCGCTTGCCGAGCGACGCGCGCATAGATGAGGATCATCGGCGCGGCAGAAGGCGTCATCATGCCCACCATCATGACCGCCCACATGGCAAAGACGAACACGAACTCGATTGCGTGCCATGGCGCGGTGGACGGCACCA
This sequence comes from Xanthobacteraceae bacterium, assembly GCA_041487815.1. GTDB lineage: Bacteria > Pseudomonadota > Alphaproteobacteria > Rhizobiales > Xanthobacteraceae > CANJBX01. Next base: position 3,303 of record JBGPOB010000190.1, read on the forward strand.
TTAGACCTGCCCCGGCCGGAACCATCCGAAAATCGGGCATGTCCATGCCGCCCATGTCCATGTCGGCAGCGAGCCAGAGCACATAGGTCCAGGCAAGCGCGACGATCACAAGGAGAGCAGCGGCGACCAAGGCACGGTCGCGCCGCAGTACCACCTCCAGCACTGCGTCCGTCATGTCAGATCAGCGGACGATACCGCTTTGGCAGAGATGGATCTCGGCGAATTGCGCATAGGAATCGACGAGGTCGAACTTGATCGGACGCGACGCCTTGGTCCAGCCACGTCCAATTTCGGCGAGCGTGTATTCAAACCCGTCCACCATGTCGATTCGTACCCGGTGTTCGGCGCCCGTCACCGGATTGAGAATTGGCTCGCCGCGGCCTTCGGTCACGTCCTTGACGATCAAATGCCCGCGCCGCCCCGCGATGTCGGACTTGAAATCAATCGGAGCGAAGATCGGCTCATGCAGCTTTTCAAGCGTCGAGGCGAAGACATTGAAGATGGTTGCACCGGGCTCTGTGTCTTGACCAGTTAGGATGCGCAGTAGCGCGTTGCGCTGCGCTGCGGTTGCACGATCATCGATAACGACCGCCGCTTCGCCTCTGCCCTCATGAATTGCCCCCGGCCAGCGAAATATGCCAACGAACTTCAGGCCATCAAGCTTGGTCTCTCCGTGGTGACCGTGGTCGACCTGCATGCCCGCGACCGCCTGGCAATCTCCATGTGTTGGCAGACCGTTGAATTGGCAGGGACAGCCGTAAGAGCAGTTGCAGTTGACAAACTCGCGTCCATGAATCGTCCAGCTCGTATCGACCATATTAGCCTCCGAATGAATGGGCGCCGGACTCGGGAGACGTAGGCGCACGGTGCCGTGAAAGAATACCAAAGCCGGTCAAAGCCGGAAAGCCGGAGCCTGAGGTCCTTGCTCAAACCGGCCGTCAGAGTCCTTGCCATGTCGCATATTTGCCCGTCTCGGACATCGAGCGGTAGCATCACAATGTCCGATTTTGAGGCATGAGCGGAAGAGATTGTTGTGGAGTCAGTTGATCGCGGCGCGTTTGCATCGGATTTTGCCGACAGTTGCCGAATGCGTTTTGGCGCATCAGACATGATGTCGCACGCCTTCGCTCAAGCTTCGGCGGGCGGCCTTCGCCATCAAGATTGGCTTGCCAGCCGAGGCGCTAGCGCGCGATCAGCAAAAGTGGCCACCGGTTTTGCGTCCGATCGCGCGCCAAATATTACTTGGCGCGAAGGCTGGAGCGGGCGAAGGGATTCGAACCCTCGACCCCGACCTTGGCAAGGTCGTGCTCTACCCCTTAGCTACACCCGCATCCGTTGGCGGCCGCGGCCGCCGGGCCGTTTAGGTACGCCATAAGGGGCGGCGATGGCAACCCGCCCCAAAGACGCGATTGGCGCACAGGCTCGAAAGCGCGTGCAGGCGTTGCCGCAGCCAGGTTTTCAACGGCTGGCGCACGGAATAGAAACGCCGCCATGCCCGCCACCCCCGCCGATCTGTTCGCAACCCTCGACCGGCTTTCCATCGCCCACAAGACCGTCGAGCACCCGGCCCTTTACACGGTCGAACAGTCGCGCGCGCTGCGCGGACAAATTCCCGGCGGCCACACCAAAAACCTGTTCCTGAAGGACAAGAAAGGCGCGCTCTTCCTCGTGGTCGCGCACGAAGAAGCGGCGATCGCGCTCGGCGGCCTGCATCGGCTGCTGGGAGCGTCCGGACGGCTGTCGTTCGGCACGGCGGAGCTGATGCGGGCGACGCTGGGGGTCGAGCCCGGCTCGGTGACGCCGTTCGCCGCGATCAATGCAACGGCGCGCGGCGTCGCCATCGTGCTCGACGCGCCGCTCATGGGACATCCGAGCCTTAACTTTCATCCGCTGGTCAACACCATGACCACCACCATTGCGCGCGACGATTTGCTGCGATTCCTGCGCGCCAGCGGTCACGAGCCGCGCATCGAGCGCGTTTCCGGGGGCCCGCCGGGGCCGGCTTCCGGCGCATAGGACCGGATTGCATTCGGCCGCGTCATGACCACTTATTTCATGACCAGATCGGGGCTAACCTCCCACCGAACATACAGGATTGCGCGCTATGACGATGCTGCAGAACGGCGGGGCGCCGGCGGCGCCCGCCGACACTTATGTCAAGGACACGACGACGCAGGCGTTCGTAAAGGACGTGATCGAGGAATCGAAGCGCCAGCCGGTGCTGGTGGATTTCTGGGCGCCGTGGTGCGGGCCGTGCAAGCAGCTCACTCCGGTGCTCGAAAAGGTGGTGAAGGCCGCCAAGGGCAAGGTCAAGCTCGCCAAGATGAACATCGACGAGCACCCCTCGATCCCGGGCCAGCTCGGCATCCAATCGATCCCGGCGATCATCGCCTTCGTCAACGGCCAGCCGGCCGACGGTTTCATGGGCGCGCTGCCGGAGGCGCAGGTCATCGCCTTTATCGAACGGATCACCAAGGGCAAGATCGGCGGCGAAGAGCAGGACCTGCTCAAGCTCGCCGACGCGGCGCTGATCGAAGGCAACGCCGCGGGCGCGGCGGAAATCTACGCGCAGATTCTGGCGGACGACAGCACCAACGTGCATGCGCTCGCCGGTCTCGTGCGCTGCTATGTCGAAACCGGCGCCATCGAGCAGGCCAAGCAGACGCTCGCCCTGATTCCCGAGGCCAAGCGCAACGACGCTTCCGTCGCCGCGGCGCGCGCGGCCGTCGAGCTTGCGGAACAGGCGACGGCCGTCGGCCCGGTCGCGGAGCTTGAACACAAGCTGGCGCTTAACGCGCTTGACCATCAGGCGCGCTTTGATCTTGCGGTCGCGCTCAACGCCAAAGGCGAGCGCAAGGAAGCGCTCGACCACCTGATCGAGATCGTGCGCCGCGACCGCAAATGGAACGAGGACGGCGCGCGCAAGCAGTTGGTGCAATTGTTCGACGCCTGGGGCCCGACCGACGAGGCGACCATTGACGGCCGCAAGCGCCTGTCTTCGATTTTGTTCTCATGAGGATGTGAGCCGCGCGCCCCGCCACGGTACGCGGCTTCATACCGGAGTGCGGCAATGCCAATGAACGCGGTTTACCGTGGCCCCGCCGACATGCCGGGCACGATTCCGGTATTTCCGCTGCCGGGAGCGCTGCTGCTGCCGCGCGGGCAGATGCCGCTCAATATTTTCGAGCCGCGCTATCTGGCGATGGTGGATGACGCGCTGCGCGATGGCCATCGCATGATCGGCATGATCCAGCCCGACGCCGCCAACCCCGGCCCGGACCAACGCCCCAACCTTTACAGGATCGGCTGCGTCGGCCGCATCACCCAGCTCGCCGAGACCGGCGATGGGCGGTATCTCTTGCAGTTGACCGGCATCGCGCGCTTTCGGATCGAGGAAGAGCTTGCGGTCACGACCGCGTACCGCCAGTGCCGCGTCACCTATGCGCCGTTCGCCGGCGATTTCGTCGCCCGCAAGGGCGAGGACGACGTCGATCGTGCGATGCTGCTTAAGGCGCTGCGCGATTTTCTCAAGGCCAACAACCTCAAGGCCGACTGGAAGGGCATCGAGAACGCGCCCAACGAGGCGCTGGTCAATGCGCTCGCGATGATGTCGCCCTATGGTCCGGCGGAGAAGCAGGCGCTCCTGGAAGCCCCCGACCTCAAGACCCGCGCCGAAATCCTGGTCGCCGCCACCGAGATCGAACTCGCCAAACGCGGCAACGACGGCGGCGAGACCTCGCTGCAGTAGTTTGCGGCCTTCGTCATGGGCTCGGTCATGGGCTCGGCCAAACTTGAAACCACCACGGCGTCCGAATGCACCCTTCCGGTCGACGCGTTTTCTAGCCGTAGACCGGTGACCGCTTCAGCAAAATTGCTCTAAGATGATCGCGGCATCTGGAGTGCAGCATGAACACAACCGACCGTCCCGCCAGCAGCGTCGACCCCAAGCTCTTGGAAATTCTCGTCTGCCCCCTCACCAAGGGCCCGCTCGAGTATGACGCCGTAAAGCAGGAATTGATTTCGCGTTCGGCCAAGCTCGCCTATCCCATCCGCGACGGCATCCCGATCATGTTGGTCGATGAAGCGAGGAAGCTGGATTGATGTGTACGCTTGTCGAATTTCGAAGTCGTCATGCCCGGCCTTGTGCCGGGCATCCCGC
>JBGPOB010000191.1:0-7458 GCA_041487815.1 Xanthobacteraceae bacterium
AGCGTCGATTACCAATCCAATACGGCGCTCGACCTGATCGTCGGCGACGGCGCCCACGTCGATCACATCAAGATCGCCTGCGAGGGCAGCACCACGCTCCATGTCGCGACCATGACCGCGCACATCGGCGCGCGCGCACACGTTCGCAGTTTTGGCTTCACGATGGGCGGGGGAGTGACGCGCAATCAGGTGTTCGTGCGGTGTGCCGGCGAGCGCTCCGAGGTGACGTTCGCCGGTGCCGCATTGCTGCGCGGGCGTTCGCATTCTGACACGACCATCGTGCTTGACCACGTAGCCGGTGGCTGCCGCAGCCGCGAAATCTACAAGTCCGTACTCGAAGACCAAACGCGCGGCGTGTTCCAGGGCCGGATCGTGGTGCGGCCCGGCGCACAGAAGACCAACGCGCGCATGCTGATGCAGGCACTGCTTCTTTCGGAGCATGCCGAGGCCGATCACAAGCCGGAGCTTGAAATTTTTGCCGACGATGTCGAGTGCGGCCATGGCTCGACCGCGGGCGAACTGGACGAGAATTTGAAATTCTACCTGATGGCGCGTGGTATCTCGGAAAAGGAGGCCGAAACGCTGCTGATTCAGGCGTTTGTCGGCGAGGCCATCGAAACGATCGCTCACGAGGGCCTGCGCGACGCATTGATGTTCGCAACCGTCCGATGGCTGGGGCAAAGATCATGACCCACCCCGCCGTCAGCAATGGCGCCTACGACGTCGATCGCATTCGCGGGGATTTTCCGATTCTCAGTACGGAGGTCTACGGCAAGCCGCTGGTCTATCTCGACAACGCCGCCTCGGCGCAGAAGCCGCAGATGGTGCTTGACCGCATCAACAGGCTCTACACCACCGAATATGCCAATGTGCATCGCGGGCTGCATTACCTCGCCAATGCCGCGACCGCGGCCTATGAGGGCGCGCGCGAAACCGTGCGGGATTTTCTCGGCGCCACGCGCGCCGAAGAAATCGTTTTTACGCGCAACGCCACCGAAGCGATCAATCTCGTCGCCTATACGTTCGGCCGCGACCGCATCAAGACGGCCGGCGACGAGATCGTGCTCTCGATCATGGAACACCACTCCAATATCGTGCCGTGGCATTTTCTGCGTGAGCGTCACGGCGCCGTCATCAAGTGGGCGCCGGTCGACGACGATGGCAATTTCCTCATCGAGGAATTTGAAAATCTTCTGACGCCGCGCACCAAGCTGGTGGCGCTGACCCACATGTCGAACATGCTCGGTACGGTCGTTCCGGTGAAGGAAGCAGTGCGGCTCGCGCATGCCCGCGGCATTCCGGTGCTGATCGACGGTTCGCAGGCCGCCGTTCATCTCGATGTCGATGTCGTCGACATCGATTGTGATTTTTACGTGTTCACCGGCCACAAGGTTTACGGCCCGACCGGCATCGGGGTGCTCTATGGCAAGCACGAACACCTCGTCGCGATGCGTCCGTTCAACGGCGGCGGCGAGATGATCCGCGAAGTGTCCGAGGATCGCGTCACCTACGGCGATCCACCACACAAGTTCGAGGCCGGCACGCCCCCGATCGCCCAGGCGGCGGGGTTGGCGGCGGCCATCGACTATGTGAATTCGATCGGCAAGCCGCGCATCCGCGCCCATGAAGGCGCGTTGACGCGTTACGCCCATGAACGACTGCGCGAAATCAATTCGCTCAAGATCATCGGAAACGCGCCGGACAAGGGACCGATCGTATCCTTCGAGATCAAGGGCGCGCATCCGCACGATGTCGCGACCGTGATCGATCGCGCCGGCGTCGCGGTGCGCGCGGGGACGCACTGCGTGATGCCGTTGCTGGCGCGTTATGGCCTAACCGCCAGCTGCCGCGCGTCGTTCGGTCTCTACAACACCCGCGCGGAGGTCGATACCCTCGCGCAAGCCCTCGTCAAAGCCAAGAGCCTGTTCGCATGACCGAAGATATCAGAAACGACGCGCCCGCGACCGCCGAGTCCGCAACCACCGAATCCGCAACCGCCACGGCGACCGCCCCGACGGTGCGCGCCGACGTTGACGTGACAGCGTCGGGGTCGGCGCCATCCGATGACCTCGCGCAATTGACCGACAATATCGTCGCCGCGCTCAAGACGGTCTATGATCCCGAAATTCCCGCCGACATCTACGAACTGGGATTAATCTACCGGATCGATGTCGGTGACGAGCGTGCGGTGACCGTTGACATGACGCTGACCACGCCCAACTGCCCGTCGGCGCAGGAACTGCCGCAAATGGTGGAAAACGCGGTGGCGAGCGTCGCCGGGGTGGGGGAGGTCAAGGTCAACGTTGTCTGGATGCCGCCGTGGGACCCAAGCCGGATGTCGGACGAGGCGCGGGTGGTGCTGAATATGTGGTGAACAGCCGCTTGTTACAGGGATTCCATGGAGCGCGGCCAGCGCAGGGCTTCCAGTTATGAATTTCGTCGCTATTTTATGATTATGCTCGTCGTTCGGGCCTTGAACCCGAGGAGACAATAATGACCAGTCCCCGTCCTCGCCCCCAGGTCATGCGCCTTACCGATACCGCGGCGGCGCACATCCAAGCCATTCTCGCGCGCGCGGAAAAGCCCATCGCCGGCGTTCGCGTTGGCGTCAAGAACGGCGGCTGCGCCGGCATGTCCTACACCATGCAGTATGCGGAAGCCGCGAACCCGCACGACGAAGTCGTCGAAGACAAGGGCGTCAGGCTGCTCATCGATCCCAAGGCGGTATTGTTCCTGCTCGGCACCGAGATGGATTACAAGGTCGACAAGCTGTCGGCGGGCTTCGTGTTCAACAATCCGAACCAGACCTCCGCATGCGGTTGCGGCGAGTCGGTAGCGATCACGCCGGCGACTGAGCAGGCGAACTGAACGGCGGCGGGGGCCGGCGCCTTGGATCCCGATCATATCCGGGAGTTATTTTCGCAATTCCGCCAAGTAACGGTGCGCCGGATATTCGGCGGCGCCGGCATATTCGCAGACGGCCTCATGTTCGGCCTGATTTTCGACGGCGCCATCTATCTCAAGGTCGACAAGATGGCGATCCCGGCGTTCGAGCGCGAAGGTTCGAAGCCCTTCGTCTATACGCGCGCCAAGTCTTCAGGCCGCGTCGGACGCCATTCGCTGTCGTATTGGCGGCTGCCCGAGCGGCTTTACGACGATCCTGAGGAACTCGCGCAATGGGCGGCGCGCGCCTTTTCGATTGCGCAGCACAAGCGCCACAAGCTGCACCGGCCGGCAAAGAAAACAGCGCTCGGGAATCGCGGCTAGGCCACTTGCGGCTGCATCAGCTCGGCGACTTCGGGATCGACTTCGCAAATGACGCGGTTGCGGCCGTGCCGCTTGGCGGCATAGAGGCAGTTGTCAGCGCGTTCGATCAAGCTCGCGCCGGTCTCGCCGGTCTCGCCGCGACGCAGCGAGGCAACGCCGATCGACATCGTGATGCGGCCGAGATTCTCGCCGGTCGAGCGCTTCATGAGCTCCTTGCCCATGACGCCCTGACGAATATGATCGGCGACCGTCGTCGCCTGCCGCAACGACGTCGTCGGCAGCAGCACTGCAAATTCCTCCCCACCATAGCGCGCCGCGAGGTCGCTGCCCTTGACGTTGTCCTTGAGCGCACGCGCCACAAGACGCAACACCTGGTCGCCAATCAGATGGCCGAAGGTGTCGTTGAAGCTCTTGAAATGGTCGATGTCGGCAAGCAGCAACGAAAGCTGCGTCGATGCGCTGTGCGCCTCGCTGATTGCCAGGGTGAAGGCGGCGTCGAAGCACTTGCGGTTGGCGAGGCCGGTCAAGGGATCCGTCAGGCTCTCGGCACGAACCGCCTCAAGATGCGCCTGCAGCTCGCCGATTTCCTGTTTCGATGTCGTCAGTCGCTGTTCCAGCGCTCGATTGCCCGTCTCCATATCGCGCGCCGTACGCGCCAGATTGTCGACGATCCTGCGCAGGCCATCGCGATCCTGCGCGACGCCGAGGCGCTTATTCATGTCAGTCAGATTTTCATTGTGGCGGCTGGCTTCCCCGGCAGCCTCGACAATCATCGCAAGGACAAGGTCAATCTGCTCAATGAACCGCGATGACGCATTCTCGACCCGTTCAGTTTGCCGAATCGGTGAGAAATATTTTTCGTATATATTATCGAGTTCGGATTGCGACAGATTGCCCTTCACCGCCAACATGTTGTTGATGAGCTGGTTGACGGTCGGATGATAGCCGGTCGCGTAGTGGTACCAGACCTCGTAGTTGCGCGGCCAGGCCGGCTGCTTCAGCGCCTTGATCTGGTTGATGGCGATCTCGCCGAATGCCAATGTTTTCAGATGTTCACTGGAATCGTACGTCATGTTGTCCTCACGACCAACCGTCGCATTCGGCCCGCAGCTCGGCGCCGACGCGAATTGCATTGTGAGGCAATTTAAGCAGCATCATTGAATGCTAAGTAAACGCCGGTTGTGGGCGATAAAGAATGTTGATCGTGCAAAGATCAACCCGGGGTTGTAACATGCGACAATGGACACGCGTCGCTATGCTTGCCAGGTAACGCCATGTGCAACCGAGGCATGATGCAGTATGGCCAGCGCATTTTCAGGCTGAGTGAACCCACGACCGCGCTGCCAGGCTTCGGCACAGCGGGTCATCTGCCCGGAAAAAGCGCCAGCCTAAACGCGGCGCGTGCATTGGGACGTCACTCTTGCTGAGTGTGCTCTGACACAGCGTTCTCTGACTTGAGGGGCTGCGAGTTCAGGCTTTCAGCGACACCGGGCGCAGCAGGAACGCCGGCAAATGCGAGGTGTCGGCTTCCGGCTCGCGCTCGCGCCGCGCCGGGATTTCGGCCACTGCAGCGGCCGGACGGCTTCGCCCGCGCGATCCCGAGGGTCGCGCGTGCTGGCGCTTATCACCATGGCCCGCACGGCCTCGATGCACCGGGGGCGCGGCGGGTTCGGCGACGGCCGGGAGTTCACCCGCCCATTCAATCGATTGGCCGATCAACTTTTCAATGGCGGCAACCGATTTCACGTCCGCCGGTGAGACAATGGTAATCGCCACGCCGCTGCGTCCGGCGCGTCCGGTGCGACCAATCCGGTGAACATAGTCGTCGGGATGATGGGGAACGTCGAAATTGTAGATATGGCTGACGTCGGGAATATCGAGTCCGCGCGCCGCCACGTCGGAAGCAACCAGCAGCGTGATTTCTCCCTTGCGGAAGGAGTCGAGCGCCGCCGTGCGCTCCGGCTGGCTCATGTCGCCATGCAGGGCGATGGCCGAGAACCCGTGACGCTTGAGCGAGCGATAAAGCAGCGCGACTTCGCTCTTGCGGTTGCAGAAGATGATGCCGTTCTTCAGCCCTTCCGCCGAACGGATCAGGCGGCGCAGGATTTCGCGTTTTTCTTGCGGCTCGCGCCCGGATTTGACGAGTTGTTGTGAGGTGGTTGTAAGCGGCGTTGCCGGCCGAGAAACCTCGACCTTCACGGGATTGTGCAAAAACTGCTCGGTGATCCGGCGAATTTCCGGCGGCATGGTGGCCGTGAAGAACAAGGTCTGGCGCGAAAACGGCACCAGTTTGCAGATGCGTTCGATGTCCGGGATGAATCCCATGTCGAGCATACGGTCGGATTCGTCGATGACGAGAAGCTCGACACCCGTCAGCAATAGACGTCCGCGTTCGAAGTGATCGAGCAAGCGGCCGGGTGTCGCAATCAATACGTCGACGCCGCGGGTGAGCTTGGCATCCTGGTCGTCGAAGGACACGCCGCCGATCACAAGCGCGACGTTGAGCTTCTGCTTGGCGCCGTACTTGTTGAAGCTCTCTTCGACCTGTGCGGCAAGCTCGCGTGTCGGCTCAAGGATCAACGTGCGCGGCATCCGCGCGCGTGAGCGCCCCTGTTCGAGCATTGTCAGCATCGGCAGCACGAAGGCGGCGGTCTTGCCGGTGCCGGTTTGGGCGATGCCGAGCACGTCGCGGTGCGCAAGGACGTGTGGGATCGCCTGATTCTGGATGGGAGTGGGAGTTTGGTAACCAGCCGCCGCAACGGCGGAAAGAACCTTTTCGGACAAGCCGAGATGGCTAAATGACATTGGTCCTCGAGTCGGGACCGCCGGCTTTCATCCGCGCCGGTGAACAATTATCGACGATTTTGCGCGGGGCCACGGCGGTCGATTCTTCTAGCGTCGAACCGTATGCCGCGAACATAGGGACGAAGTCTTAAAAGTCAATGCTTCGCACTGCAATAAGTTAAGCAAACGTCACGGTATTCTGGAAATTGACGCGGCTGAATAATCGAATCATACGCACGACCAAACTTGTCGCGCCGTTCCGCCATCGCCTTAAGTCGGCTTGCCTTGAGTTTTTTGTTGAGTGCGCGTTGTCGTCAGCCGCAGTACCAGCCAGCCCATCGCGGCCGAGAGGACCGAGCCGACCAAGACGCCGACCTTGGTCGCATTCTCGAATTGCGGATCGTTGCTAAATGCCAATAGGCCGATGAACAGACTCATCGTAAAGCCGACCCCGCATAGTATCGAAGTGCCGTAGAGTTGCGCCCAGCTAACACCGCGCGGGCGTCGCACTAAATTCAGCCGGACGATCAGCCAGGCCGCGCCGAATACGCCGAGCTGTTTGCCGACGAACAAGCCGAGGATGCAGCCAAGCGTCACCGGGTCGAACAGGCTTGCCAGCGTGAAGCCGAAAAGCGATACGCCCGCATTGGCAAATCCGAAGATGGGCAGCGCCACAAAGGCGACCCAGGGCGCCAGCGCGTGCTCCAACCGATGCAGAGCCGAACGCGGGTCGTCCAGGTGACCGGGACTCTTCCGGATGGGTATCGTGGCAGCCAGTACGACACCGGCGATGGTAGCATGTACGCCCGAGCGCAAAGTCAGAAACCACACCAGCACGCCGAGCCCGATGTAGGGCGCAAGCCGCGTCACACCCATGCGATTGATGCCGAAAAGCACGACTACGACGGCGCCCGCGGCGCCTAGCATCACCGGCGACAGTTCTTGCGTGTAAAATATCGCTATAATCGCAATCGCGCCGAGATCGTCGATGATTGCCAGTGCGGTCAGAAAGATTTTCAGCGATACCGGAACGCGCGCTCCCAGCAAGGCCAGGACGCCAAGCGAAAACGCGATGTCGGTGGCCGCCGGAATCGCCCAGCCGCGCAGCGTGGCCGGCGAGGCGGCGTTGACCGCGACATAGATCAGCGCCGGCGCCGCCATGCCGCCGATCGCGGCGGCACCGGGCAAGATTCGATGCGGCCAGTTGGAAAGCTGACCGTCCAATAGCTCGCGCTTGATTTCAAGGCCGACCAGCAGGAAGAACACCGCCATCAGGCCGTCGTTGATCCAGTGCAGGACGTCGAGCCCGAAAATCGATGCATACAAGCCGGCAAAATAGGTCTCCGCCCAGCGCGAATTCGCAATCGCGAGAGCCAAGGCGGCGCTGGCCATCAAAATCAAGCCGCC
>JBGPOB010000192.1:0-7401 GCA_041487815.1 Xanthobacteraceae bacterium
ACGGAAATTTTCCGCGCCAGCATCGAGGAATTGACAGGCGACGATTATGGCGAGGCGCAGCAGCAGGCATGGGCGGCTGCGGCCGACGACGAGGACGCCTTCGCGGCGCGGCTGGCGCGTCAGCTCGTGCTGGTCGCGACGCTTGACGGCGTGCCGGTCGGCTTTGCTTCGCTGGAAGGCACGGACCATCTCGACTTACTGTACGTCCATCCGGCGGCGACCGGGCAGGGCGCGGCGACGATGCTGTGCGATGCGCTCGAAAAGCTCGCAGCCGCGCGCGGCGCCGGCAAGCTCCTTGCCGACGTCAGCGATACGGCGCAAAGCTTCTTCAAACGCCGCGGCTTTGCAGCGCAGCGCCGCAACACGGTTCAGTGCGGCGGTGAATGGCTCGCCAACACCACCATGGAAAAGGCGCTCTCCAAAGGCAAAGCACCATGAAACGCCCTGACACACCGTTCCCGCGCCACTGGCGTTATTACATTGCGCTTAAATTCGTCATCCTCGCCGTTGCGGTTGCATTGGCGTTAAAGTATTTCGGCTATTGGTGAGCGAATTCCGGTGAACACGATGGCTCGCGAACGCATCTATCTCTTCGACACGACGCTGCGCGACGGCGCGCAGACCAATGGCGTCGACTTCACGCTGGCCGACAAGCGGGCGATCGCCGGCATGCTCGACGACCTCGGCATCGACTATATCGAGGGCGGCTATCCCGGCGCCAACCCGACCGATACGGAGTTTTTCTCCGAGAAGCGCGACTTTAGCGGCACATTCACGGCGTTTGGCATGACGCGCCGCCCCGGCCGTTCGACGTCGAACGACCCCGGGCTTGCCGCGCTCTTGGACGCGAAAGCCGACGCCATCTGCTTCGTCGCAAAATCCTGGGACTATCACGTCCGCGTCGCGCTCGAGACGACACCGGAGGAAAACATCGCCTCGATTCGCGACAGCGTGCGCGCGGCGAAGGCGAAAGGCCGCGAAGTGTTGCTCGATTGCGAGCATTTCTTCGACGGTTACAAGGCCAATCCGAAATTTGCGCTCGCCTGCGCCAAGGCGGCCTACGAGGAAGGCGCGCGCTGGGTCGTCCTTTGCGACACTAACGGCGGCACGCTGCCGCACGAAATCGAGACAATCGTCGGCGAAGTGATTAGGGCTATTCCCGGCGACCATGTCGGCATCCATGCGCACAACGATACAGAACAGGCGGTGGCCAATTCACTGGCCGCCGTGCGCGCCGGCGCGCGCCAGATTCAGGGCACGCTCAACGGGCTCGGCGAGCGCTGCGGCAATGCCAATCTCGTTTCGATCATTCCGACGCTCAAGCTCAAGCCGGAATTCTCCGAGCGCTTCAATGTCGGCGTGTCGGACGCGCAGATGCAGCATCTCATGCACGCGTCGCATGCGCTCGACGAAATCCTCAATCGCGCGCCCGATCGCTACGCGCCTTACGTCGGCGAAAATGCCTTCGCCACCAAGGCCGGCATTCACGCCTCGGCCATCATGAAGGAGCCGGCGACCTACGAACACATCAGTCCGGACAGCGTCGGCAACCGGCGGCGGGTGCTGGTCTCGGATCAAGCCGGCCGCTCCAACGTGCTCGCCGAACTCGATCGCATCGGCCTCAAGGTCGATAAAAACGATGCCCGGATCGGACGCCTGCTCGATGAGGTCAAGGCGCGCGAGGCCGCCGGCTATGCCTACGAGGCCGCCGACGCGTCGTTCGAGTTGCTGGCGCGCCGCATCCTCGGCACCGTGCCGACCTATTTCGATGTCGAAAAATTCGACGTCAACGTCGAGCAGCGCATCAGCGCGCGCGGCGAACGGGTCACGGTGACCATGGCGGTCGTCAAGGTCAAGGTTGGCGACGAACATCTGATTTCGGCGGCCGAAGGCAATGGCCCGGTTAACGCGCTCGACCTCGCCTTGCGCAAGGACCTTGGAAAATACCAGCCCTATATTGCGGGCCTCACGCTCACGGACTATCGCGTGCGCATCCTCGATGGCGGAAGCGGGGCGGTGACGCGGGTGCTGATCGAGAGTCGCGACGAAACCGGCGAACGCTGGACGACGGTCGGTGTATCGCCCAATATCATCGACGCCTCGTTCCAGGCGCTGATGGACTCGATCGTGTTCAAGCTGGTGCGCGCCGGCGCGCCGGCGTAGCTGGGCTCAGTAAAAATAGAACATCGTCCAGCGCTAGGTTCGGGTTGATCGCACCACTTACAACTTCTCGATGACCTTCGGCTCGCCTTCACGGTCGGCCACCGCCTGGCGTTCCGCGGATTCGCGCAGCGTCGGCAGGATGTCTTCGACCTTGTTGGCGATCAGGTACTCGAAGCTCAGTTCGGAGTGAATGAAGCCGAGCGTCTTCATGTGATCGAGCAATTCGATCAGCGGTTCCCAGAAGCCATTGATGCTGGCCAGCACCACGGGCTTCCTGTGACGTCCGAGCTGCGACCATGTCAGTTGCTCAACGAGTTCTTCAAGCGTCCCGATGCCGCCGGGCAACGCCACGAAGGCATCCGCGCGTTCGAACATGATTTGTTTTCGCTCGTGCATGTCGTTCGTCACGATCAATTCGTGGGCACCAGCGAAGGCGAGTTCGCGCGCGCGCAGAAATTCCGGGATGACGCCGACGACACGGCCGCCATGATCGTCAACCGACTTGGACAGCGCGCCCATCATGCCACGCGAGCCGCCGCCATAGACGAGGCCGACGCCGGCATGAGCGAGGATTTTTCCGAATGCCGTTGCAGCCTCCATAAACGACGGATCGCTGCCGGGGCTGGAACCGCAATAGACGCATATCGATCGAATCGTGGTCATGCGGGACATCTGGCATTCGCGGTCGCTGTGTGCAAGCCGATCTTGTCCTTCGCGGGGATGAAAAATGTGAGCAATATTGGAGGTTTGGCCGGTGAACATTGCAATTTCGAGCCTATATAACCTCTCTAAAAAACTGGTATGACGATGCGGCCCGGACCGGGCCAATTCGTTTCGGAAATTCGCCGCGGAAATTGAATGAACGTCCATCATCAAGGCCCCGTCCACGCCGCGAAGCCGCGCGTCTCCGCCGACAGCGGCGCGCTGTTGCAAACGCTCGTTAATCTCTGGCCCTATATCTGGCCGTCGGACCGGCGCGACTTGAAGCTGCGTGTGCTCGCGGCCACCGCCCTTCTCGTGTTTGCGAAGATCGCCACCGTGGCTGTGCCTTTCACGTTCAAATGGGCGACCGATGCGCTGGCGGGCAATGCGGCGGTGACGAGCGAATGGTCATGGCTCGCCTTCGGCCTCGGCGTGCCGATCGTCATGACGATCGCCTACGGCGGAACCCGTGTCCTAATGGCGCTGCTGACGCAGGTGCGCGACGGCATGTTCGCCAAGGTTGCGATGCATGCGGTGCGCAGGCTTGCGGTCATCACATTCGAACACATGCACCAGTTGTCGCTGCGCTTTCACATCGAGCGCAAGACCGGCGGCCTCGCGCGCGTCCTGGATCGGGCGCGCCTCGGCATTGAGACCTTGTCGCGAATGGTGATCCTGCAATTGTTGCCGACGGTCGTCGAAATCTCGTTGATGGCAGTCGTGCTGCTTTATGTTTTTGACTGGCGCTATGTCGCCGTCATCGTCGCGACGATCGCGCTGTTCACGAGCTACACCTACTACGCGACCGAATGGCGCATCGGCATCCGGCGGCGGATGAACGAAAGCGACAGCGATGCCAACACCAAGGCGATCGATGCGCTACTCAACTATGAAACTGTGAAATATTTCTCGGCAGAGGAGCGCGAAAGCGCGCGCTACGACCGCTCGGTCGCGCGCTACGAGGATGCTAGCGTCAAGTCCTATACTTCGCTTGCGGTGCTCAATGCCGGGCAGGCGGCGATTTTCACGGCCGGACTGACCGCCACCATGGTGATGTGCGTGTTCGGCATCCGCAACGGCACCCAGACCGTGGGCGATTTCGTCATGATCAATGCTATGATGATTCAGCTCTATCAGCCGCTCAATCTGATGGGCATGCTTTACCGCGAGATCAAGCAGGCAGTGATCGACATCGAGGCAATGTTCACGCTGCTGATGCGCGATCCGGAAATCCGCGACCGGCCCGGCGCGCGCGCGCTGAAAGTGGGCGAGGGCGCGATCCGCTTCGAGGGCGTGTCGTTCGCCTATGATCCGGAACGGCCGATCCTGCGTGAATTGTCATTTGATGTCCCGGCGGGTCACAGGGTGGCGATTGTCGGTCCGTCAGGCGCCGGCAAATCAACAATCTCGCGGTTGCTGTTTCGTTTCTATGACCTCAACGGCGGACGCATTCTGATCGACGGACAGGATATCCGCGACGTCACGCAGAAATCTCTGCGCGAGGCGATCGGCATGGTTCCGCAGGATACCGTGCTGTTCAACGACACCGTGCGCTACAACATCCGTTACGGCCGCTGGGACGCGAGCGATGCCGAAGTCGAGAAGGCAGCCGATATGGCGCGCATCGACACGTTCATTCGCTCGACGCCAAAGGGTTACGATACCGAGGTCGGCGAGCGCGGATTGAAGCTCTCCGGCGGCGAGAAGCAGCGCGCCGCGATCGCGCGCACGATCCTGAAGGCGCCACCGATCCTTGTGCTGGACGAGGCGACGTCGGCGCTGGACAGTCACACCGAGAGGGATATTCAGGACGCGCTTGACCGCGTGTCCGAGAACCGCACCACGCTCGTGATCGCCCACCGGCTTTCGACCATTGTCGGCGCCGACCAGATCATCGTGCTCGATCACGGCCGCATCGCTGAGCGCGGCACACATCAGGCGCTGTTGGCGCACGGCGGTCTTTATGCCAGCATGTGGAACCGCCAGCGCGAAGCCGAGGCCGCGCGCGAGAAATTAGCTCAGGTCGAAGACGTTCTCGAAGCACCCAATCGCAATCCGCCGGGGGGCGTGCTTGGTGCAAGCGGGGAGACGCTGGGCGTCGCGATAGGGGCGTCGAATTCGTCCGCTTTGGAGTCGCCGGCTGCCGATGCGGCGACCATGCCCGCCGATGCGGCGGAGTAGATCCGGCAGAGTTGCCCAATGGCGATTTTGGCATCAATCCGCGCCCAGTTCGCGCCCGTGCACCCCGAGGGTTATCCCTTCATCGGCGGGTTTGCGCTCGCGAGCCTCATCCTGTTCTGGCTATGGGCTCCGCTGGGCTGGGTTGGCTGCGTGGCGACTTTATGGTGCGTGTACTTTTTTCGCGATCCGCCGCGGATCACGCCTGCACGTGATGGTCTGATCGTGGCACCGGCCGACGGCCGCATCAGCCAGATCGCCAGTGCCGCGCCACCACCCGAACTAGGTCTGGGTAATAGCCCGCTGATCAGGGTTTCAATTTTCATGAGCGTGTTTGATTGTCACATCAACCGCAGCCCGCTTTCCGGACGCATCGAGCGAATGCACTATCGACCGGGTGCGTTCCTCAGCGCCGACATCGACAAGGCGAGCGAGGACAACGAGCGCAACGCGCTCGTACTGGCAACGGCCGGCGGCGTTCGGATCGTCGTCGTCCAGATTGCGGGCCTGATCGCCCGGCGCATTGTCAAATTCGTCCAGGAGGGCCAGAGCGTCGTCGTCGGCGAACGAATTGGCATGATCCGGTTTGGCTCGCGGGTTGATGTCTACCTGCCAGACGGCGTTCGCCCGTTGGTCGGCGAGGGGCAAATAGCCATCGCCGGGGAGACGGTCATTGCGGATCTACAGGCGCGCGAAGCCGGACGGAATTTCCGGATCGGTTAAGCCTGCCTCAAGACCCGGCATGGCGCCGCAGCCGGACCGGAGCTATATAGTAAGTATGCGCAATACTCTGTTCCCGCCCTTTGAACCCGATCATGCTGGCCGCCCGCGCCGCCGGTTCCGGGCTATTCCGGTGCGTACGCTTTTGCCCAACTTGATCACGTTGCTTGCGCTGTGTGCCGGGCTGACTGCGATCCGGCTCGCCGCCGAAAGCCGTTTCGATTGGGCGCTGGCGGGTGTCGTATTTGCCGCGACGCTCGATGGCATCGATGGCCGGCTTGCGCGTCTGTTGAAGGGCACTTCGCGCTTCGGCGCGGAACTCGATAGCTTGGCCGACTTCGTTAATTTTGGCGTTGCTCCGGCCGTGATCCTGTACTTTTGGGGTCTGCACGATCTCAAGCATGTCGGTTGGATCGCCGCCATGATCTTCGCGATTTGCGCGGCGCTGCGGCTCGCGCGTTTCAATGTGATGCTCGACGATACCAAACGGCCGGCGTGGACCGCGAATTTCTTCGTCGGCATGCCGGCACCGGCGGGCGCTATTGTCGTACTGCTGCCAATCTATCTGCAGTTTCTCGGCGTCCCGGCCATCGCGGTTCCGGCGCCGCTGAGCTTCCTCTACACGCTTTTGATCGCGACGCTGATGGTGTCGCGGCTGCCGGTGTTCTCCGGAAAGAAGGTCGGCAGGCGTGTGCCGCCGGAAATGGTGCTCCCGGTATTCGTGCTGGTGGTCGCGTTTTTTGCGTTGCTGGTGAGCTACCCGTGGGAGGTGTTGACCACTGGAACGGTCCTATTTTTGCTCAGCCTGCCGCTCGGTTGGTATTCCTATCAAAAGCACCTGCGTCAGGACGCCATGGACGCGGGTTCGACCGCGGGTGAGGCCGAGCATTCGACCGAGCCGGGCCACGGCGCCGCCGCGCCGGTGGCGCGTCGACCCGAGGCACCCGAGGCAGAACGCCCCGCGCAGCTCAACTGACGCGCTGAACGATGCCGCACGCAATAAAGGTATTGGGGCCTGGCGACCCGCGTGGCTCGACAATCGATACGCTGATTCTGAACGCTGAGCAGCGGCGCGTCGCGCGTGGCGCGGCGTCCGGCGCCAAAGGAACGCGGGTCGAGTTCGACCTGCCTGTAGGGACTGTGTTGCACACCGACGACGTACTGCTACTCGATAGCGGCGACGTCGTCGAGATTGTGGCCGAAGCCGAACCGCTGCTGGAAGTGCGGGCGGATATTCCAACGCTGGCGCGTATTGCCTGGGCGCTGGGCGACCGTCACCTCCCGGTGCAGGTCCTGCCGAATCGCATCAGATTCCGGCGCGATGGGACTATTGAACGTCTGATCGCATCGCTTGGCGGAAGAATCGTGGCCATCGAAGCGCCGTTCGAGCCGGAAGGCGGTGCCTACTCGAGTGCGTACTCGCACCAGGCCCATTCCCATGATGGGCATGGCGAGCGTGAGCCCCTCCACGAGCATAGCCACGATCGCGGCAATGACCATCACCATCATCACGACGAATCGCACCTGCAAGATCACCGCCTCGGCAGCGGCCACGCGCACGGCAATCACAAACATAGCGGTCATTCGTGACACAAGCGCCATCAGCGGCGGATCGGGTGGGCGCAAGCTTTGAGCGTC
>JBGPOB010000193.1:0-7396 GCA_041487815.1 Xanthobacteraceae bacterium
GGTTGCTGCGCTTGGCTTCAGCAAGCGCAGCGGGTCCCCAGGGCCACCACTCGACGGGGTTGTGCTGGTGCTGCAGCAGATAGGGCGACGTCTCTTGCGCGAGACGATTTTGATGGGCTGCTTTGCCTAACGTGGTCATCCGCCCCCCTGCACTCGATGCGGTTAGTGCGCGCGCGCTGAGCGCTGCGGATAACGTAGACATCGTTGGCTTGACCGGCCAGCTTTCCGTGTTCGCACTTGATAGCGGGGCCGGTCTTCCAGCTCGCGTTGTGCTGGCGTCATCAGCATGGCGCAAGGGCAGTAGCGCGTGGCGTCCTGGCGGTCGTCGTGCGTCGTGCACGATCCGCGCCTATGCAGATTGCGGATTTGCTCGCGCGCAACATCCTGCAGATGGCTACGAGGCCATGGCGGGCCGCGCTGACAAAAGCGCGATGATCTAATTGGTGCGCTGGCGCGCGAGGGTTATCAGCGCGAATGTCAGCCGAACCGGGTTCCCGACATTGGCCGGCGCCCTACCCGCTCGACCATCACGATCCGCTGCGCGCTACCGCGCCGGCTGGCGATCGACTGCATCGGCCGGATCGTACTGCCGCGCAATTTGAGCACCTCCGGGCGTACCTGATCTTCCGGCAAGCCCATCAGCGAGGCCGCAATCTCGACCTGGCTCTGAAGGTCGGTGGCCATGTCTTTGGCTGCGGCGACGGCCTCCGGCAAGGTCGGTGGATCGTGCTTGACGCGCCTGGGGCCGTATTTGGTGTTCCAAGTTTCCCGCATGATTTTGCTCGTTTTTTTCTGAATTTTGAGACTGCATAAAACCGATTAGGCGAATTTATATTGCATTGCAATACAAAATATTGTGCACTGCAATGCAGGCATGCGGGCGGCGAGGCATCAAGCAGCCGCTGTTTCGACGCGCCGCTCTCGGTTGCGGCGGAGCGCCCCGATCAATCCGATTTTCGGCTTGCGCTGAAAATGCTCATGGACGTCGCGATCCAACGCTTCGACCGTGAATCCGGTCTTCGCCGCCAATTGGACGACATAGTTGTAGCCGTGGCAGTAACAGCCACCTTCGGCGAAGCCATCGAAACTGCCGATCGCGATCGCATCCGGGTCACCCTCGTTGGGAAACAGCGTGAAAATAAATAGCCCGCGATCGCGTAGGCAATGTGCAGCAGCCTCGAACGCGGGCTTCAGGTCGCCGAAGTGAATGAGCGTGGCCGCGCAAGTGACGACGTCGAAGCTTTCCGGATGATCGTTTAGGAAGGCGACCAAGTCGCCTTGATGCAGGCGATGATACAATCCTTTTGCTCGCGCCTTCTCGATCATCGGTTGGGATGTATCCACTCCAAGAAGACGGCGGGCCTTGGAGGCAACGCGGCTCCCGACAAGTCCGGTGCCGCAGCCGGCGTCAACGATGTCCAACTGATCCTGCTCCGCCGCGAAGCGGTCGAGCATCGCCGAAATTAGATCTGCTCCACGATAGCCCAGGACGCCGCCTGCGCGCTCGTCCCAATGCGCGGCGCGCCTGGCGTAAAGCTGATCGAGTTGATGGCGGGAGGCGCGCTCCGGAATTGGAGCGCCGCCGAGCGCCGCGAGCATCAGCCGGACGCCCTCGCGGTCTCCGGGATCACGCTGCAAGTGCGCGGTAAAGCAGCGCTTGGCCGCGTCCTTGGCGCCGCAGCGTGCCAGCAGCAAGCCCAGCAGATGATGTGGAAACGCAGGCTCTCCGCTTGAACGCGCAGCAAACTCAGCGTGTTCGAGCGCCTCCACATTGCGACCGAGGCTCGCCAAGGCAATGCCTAGATTAATCCGCGCCCGGATATTGCGAGGATTGAGATCGATGGAGCGGGAGTAGCAATCGACGGCTTCTTCGATCTGCCCCAGCTCGACGAGCGCGATCCCAAGGCCATTGTGGGGTTCAAAATAGTTGGGCTGGAGGGCAATCGCCTTTCTGAACAGCGCGGCGGCATCTCCAAGCTGGCCGTATTCGAGAAGAACATTTCCAAGATTGTTCAGGTAGATGGCGTTCTCAGGTTGAAGGTTGATGGCTGTTCGGAAGTGCAGGGCGGCTTGGTCGATATCGCCCAAATTTCGAAGCAGATTGCCTAGATTGCTGTGAGCCTCATGAAGTGCCGGCTTCGCCGCGAGTGCGCGGCGGTAGGTTTCGATCGCGGCCGGAATTTTTCCATCTTGCTCGAGCGACCAGGCGACCGCTGCGAGGGAATTAGGATCATTCTGCATTGCGGCGGAACGTCGCTGGCGACGATTCATGATCGCTCTTTGGATTTGCGATACGTCGAGCGGCGATGATTGGGAAATACAGTTAATAGTTTGATAATAAGCCGCCCGGCAGCGGTAGTTTGCGGCGGCACTGATGAAGCAAGCGGCGGTTGACCGAAATTGCCTGATACCTGACCCCTGACCCCCGACCGCTGGCCGATGTTGCCGGCGTCGCGTCCCGCAAGCGCAGGCCAGATTTTTACGGTCTAGATCGAACCATTCGCGTCGTTTGCTTGGTGGCCGCGCGGCCGTGCCTGAAAAGGCGCCCAAGATTTCAGGCGCGCGGGCAGTTCAGCCCAATCGAGTTTGACACCACGCAGCCGAATGCAGACGCCCTCGCCCATCGCGACTTGTGAGTCGCCATGTTGGGCGCACGTCTTTCTTGGCCGCGCGCAATGAAGAGCAAGAAAGCGATGCTGACCGCGTGCTACCAGCTAAGCGCTCTCGGAGACGCCGGGCGGCTCCAGCTTGTCTCTGAGCTCATTGGTTTCTTTGACGGTTTCGACAACAGTCTGAAACGCACCTGTGACTTTTTCTGTGATGGTTGGAGGGGCGACTTTCGCCGGAGATTTGCGCGCGGAGGCGCGCTTGCTTGCGGGCTTGGCCGCACGCTTTGTGGCGCGCTTTGCTGTCCGCTTTGCTGTCTGCTTCGATTTGGATTTTGCGGCAAGTTTCTTCCTGCCTTTAGTGCTTACCTTGGCGCGCTTTGTCTTCTTCGATTTGGCTGCAGATTTCCTGCGAGCTTTTTTTGCCATCACCGCCTCCTGGTTTTTGGATATCGGATAATTGTAATGGTCAGCATAGGACTCAGTTTGAAATCGCGCCAGTGCCACCGTGGCGAGTTTCGGTGCGCGTGTTACAGCACGTGACCCCGGTTCGAATGATGAGTTGCGGAATGGCGTTTGCTGCAATGTGTGGCGTAGTTCACAGGTGCTTCGGCGTGATCGAAATGGCGATAGCACCGACATTATTGGAGCAGATAATATAAGCGAAATGCCGCAGTTTTCCGACACTATTTTCGCGCTTTCATCTGGCCGTCCGCCGGCGGCGATCGCGGTCATTCGCATCTCCGGGCCGCGCGCGGGTGACGCATTGCGAACATTGATTGGCCGCGCGCTGGACCCGCGTAAGGCAGTGCTCGCGCGGCTGCGCGATCCAGCGTCAGGCGAGATCATCGACGAAGCCTTAGTGCTGTGGTTTCCGGGCCCCGCAAGCGAAACTGGCGAAGACATCGCCGAACTGCAGGTGCACGGCGGGCGCGCAATCATCGCCGGCGTGCTGGCGGCGCTGGCGCGCATCGACGGCCTGCGTCCTGCGGAAGCCGGCGAGTTCACGCGGCGCGCGTTTGAGAACGGCAAGCTCGATCTCACCCGCGTCGAAGGCCTTGCGGACCTGATCGCGGCGGATACGCAGGCGCAGCGGCGCCAGGCGCTGAGGCAGTTGCAAGGTCTGCTCGGCCACAAGGCCGACGATTGGCGGCGGCGACTGATCGAGGCGCGAGCTTTAATCGAAGCCCGGATCGACTTTCCCGACGAAGGTGATGTGCCGCAGGATTTGCTGGCCGGCGTTCTCGCAAATGTCGCAACGCTGCGCGAGGAGATTGCTGCGGCGCTGACAGGGGCGGCACGCAGCGAGCGTATACGCGACGGAATGGTGGTGGCGATTGCGGGTCCGCCGAACGCCGGCAAATCAAGTTTGATGAACCGTTTGGCGCGGCGCGAGGTCGCGATTGTTTCGGAATTCGCAGGCACGACGCGCGATGTCATCGAGGCGCATCTCGATCTCGCCGGCTATCCGGTGACGTTGCTCGACACGGCTGGCGTCCGCGCCAGCAAAGATCCTGTGGAACAGGAAGGGGTTCGGCGGGCGCAGGCTAGGGCGGCAGCGGCCGACCTCGTACTTTGGGTGATTGAAGCGGGCAGGGAGAGTGATTCGCCCGGCGAGTCGCGGGAGGCACCACGAGCTACGGAAGTTACAACTGTGGCTCCAGCGCGCTGGCTGGTCGTGAATAAAATCGACAGGCCACCAAACATTAAATCCAATAATCGAAATATTGAATTATCGAATATCGATGATCGTAACTTTCAGCTTTCTGCGCTAACGGGCGAAGGAATCGACGGGCTCCTGACGGCTTTGACCTACCACGCGGCCGCATTTTTCGGCTCGGGAGAAGCGGGATTTGTCACGCGGGAGCGCCACCGCCATAATCTTGCCGGGGCGTTGGCGGCGCTCGAACGGATATCGAGCGAAGCGGCACCAGAGCGCGATGACATCATCGCCGAAGAGCTGCGACTCGCCGCAGACTTCATGGGGCGGTTGACAGGCCGGATCGACGTCGAGGATGTGCTGGACGTCATTTTTCGCGACTTTTGCATTGGTAAATGATCCAAGGCCGCCCTGTTTCACGTGAAACAATTTCCTATGCCCGAAGGGTAGTGAAGTTTTGACCCCTTCCCGCGCGTGGGATAAAACGCCTCACTTCAGGAAATTTCGGCCATGAACGGGCGCTACGACGTAGTGGTGATTGGAGGCGGTCACGCCGGCTGCGAAGCCGCCGCCGCGGCAGGGCGCATGGGTGCCCGAACGGCCCTGGTAACCCATCGGTTTGCGACCATTGGCGCGATGTCGTGCAATCCGGCGATCGGGGGTCTCGGGAAGGGCCATTTGGTCCGCGAAATCGATGCGCTGGACGGCCTGATGGGCCGGGTCGCGGACCAGGGCGGCATCCAGTTTCGCGTGCTCAATCGGCGCAAGGGACCGGCCGTGCGAGGCCCGCGCGCCCAGGCGGATCGCCAGCTCTATGCCGCGGCTATGCAGCGGGCGATTCGCGAGACGGCCAATGTTGATGTGATCGAGGGCGAGGCCGACGACGTTATTGTCGCCGGGGGCGCTGTGACGGGGATTCGGCTCGGCGATGGCCGCGCACTGGCAGCCGGCGCGGTTGTTCTGACGACCGGCACGTTCCTGCGCGGCCTTATACACATTGGCGAGCAGCAGATCCCCGCCGGCCGTATCGGCGAAGCCCCCGCGATGGGACTGTCGCGAACGCTCGAAAGCTTAGGCTTTGCGCTGGGGCGACTCAAAACCGGCACGCCGCCGCGGCTCGACGGCAAGACGATCGACTGGGCCAGCCTGGAAATGCAGCCTGGCGACGATCCGCCAGAGCCATTCTCGATGCTGACCGAGTGCATCGAAAATCCGCAGATCCAGTGTGCGATCACCCGGACGAACGACGCCACGCATGCAGTCATACGCGCGAACGTGCACCGCTCGCCGATGTATTCCGGGCAAATACAAAGCCGCGGGCCGCGCTATTGCCCCTCGATCGAGGATAAAGTCGTACGTTTCGGCGAACGCGACGGTCACCAGATTTTCTTGGAGCCAGAAGGGCTTACGGACGATACCGTATACCCAAACGGGATCTCGACATCGCTGCCTGCCGATGTCCAGAGCGCCATCGTCGCGAGTATTGCGGGGCTCGAGCACGCCCGCATCATCCGGCCGGGCTACGCCATCGAATACGATCATATCGACCCGCGCGAACTCAAGGCCACGCTCGAAACGCGGCGCGTACGCGGCCTTTACTTGGCCGGTCAGATCAACGGCACCACGGGTTATGAGGAGGCGGCGGCACAGGGGCTCCTGGCCGGACTCAATGCGGCCGCGCGGGCGGGGCAGGGCGGACCGATCATCATCGACCGTGCGGAAGGCTATATCGGTGTAATGATTGATGATTTGGTCACGCGCGGGGTTACGGAACCCTATCGGATGTTCACCTCCCGGGCCGAATATCGCCTGACCCTGCGGGCCGATAATGCCGACCAGCGGCTGACCGACCGCGGCATCGCTATCGGCTGCGTCGGTGCAGTGCGCGCGCAAAAACACGGCCAGAAAATGCGGGCGCTCGAACAGGCGACGAAACTGGCCAAGTCGGTGTCATTGACGCCGACCGAGGCGGCAAAACACGGCCTGGCGCTCAATCGCGACGGCCAGCGCCGAACGGCGTATGACCTGCTGTCATATCCGAACATAGATTTTGGCGTTGTTGCGAGCATTTGGCCCGAACTTCAGCGAACAGCGCCGAAAATCGCCGAGCAGGTGGAGATCGCCACGAAATATGCGGTCTATCTCGACCGGCAGGCGACCGACATCGCCGCCTTCCATCGCGATGAACGATTACAGCTACCTGAAGAAATTGACTATTCCGCCATTGCTGGCCTGTCCAACGAGGCCCGCCAAAAGCTTGCCTCGGCGCGGCCGCGCACGCTCGGCCAGGCCGGACGGATCGATGGGCTGACACCCGCCGCGCTCGCGCTGCTTGCGGTCCACGTGCGCCGCGCCCCGCGCCGCCGCGCCGCGCCATGAGCGCGGCTGCGGCGCGCACGCCGCCGGCCGCAATATCGGGCGCGCACGGCGCATCGACGGTTTGGCGGCCGGAAAATGTTTCACGTGAAACTATTCGGCGTCTCGAGATTTTCGTCGCGCTGCTGTTGGAATGGCAACGCAAGACCAATCTGATTGCGCCATCAACGGTTTCCGAAATCTGGACGCGTCATGTCGCCGATTCGCTGCAGCTCCTGGAACTGGCGCCCAATGCGAAAACCTGGATCGATCTTGGCTCGGGCGGGGGATTTCCCGGCCTCGCCATCGCCTGCGCGCTGGAGCCACCGGCCATCGTTCATCTCATTGAAAGCAATACGAAAAAGGCCGCTTTCCTGCGCGAAGCGCTGCGCCTGACGCAGGCTCCCGGGCGCGTGCATGCCCTCCGGATCGAGGAGTTTTCCAAGCAATTTCAAGGGGATGTGGACGTGGTCACGGCCCGCGCCCTGGCGCCGATGGTCCGGCTTCTGGAACTGATCGCACCCTTCGTGAAAAAAGGTGCACAAGTCCTGCTCCTCAAGGGTCAAGATGTAGAGGCTGAATTGACCGAAGCCTCTAAATATTGGAAGGTTAACGCCGAACTGGTGCCGAGCAAGACCGATCCCAAGGGACGGATCGTGATCGTCCGGCAACTGGAACGGCGTCAAACGCAACCGCGCTCCGGGTAATTTCCGCACGCTCCGGTCGCGCTCCGGGTGCTCGTCCGCCATGCTCCGGCGCAATATCCGCCGCTCCA
>JBGPOB010000194.1:0-7384 GCA_041487815.1 Xanthobacteraceae bacterium
ACCCGAATTCAAGCCATATCCGGTGGTCGACACGCTGATCGATATGTTGGGCGATTGGCTCAAGCATAGGCACGAGATAAAGGAAATGTGCGACTGCGATGCTGGCGAGTTTGCGCGCATTGCTCACGATCTCGGCGTTTCGTCAGGCGATCTCGATGCATTGGTGCGCCAAGGCCCGCATGCGGCGGATGAACTGCCGCAACTGCTCAAGGCTCTCGGGATCGACGAAAAGGCCATTGCGCGCACGCAACCGCTCGTGCTGCGCGACATGGAGCGTGTCTGCGCCGCGTGCCGGCATAAGCTGCAGTGCGAACACGATCTCGCGACCGGCACCTCCCCGCAGAGCTACGAGGAATATTGCGGCAACGCCTCGACGATCGACGCACTCGGGCGGAAGATTGATTGAACAAAAGCTTTTGCCTGCATGAGGTAGGGTGTGATCGTCCGCTGCCCGGCGTCCTGGCGGTTTCCTGCCGCTGAAGAATCAGGCCCGCATAGGCCGCTCGCAGCAATAATGGAAACCTCGCCGATCTAACCACGTTCCATTTTGCGCGTTGCGCGCCACCGTCTGCTGTTGGCCCAGCCCGCAAGTGTCACCCGTCGGGTTTGATCGTCGCTGAGCGCCCTCAGTTAGACACCGCCAAACGGCCCGACAGCGCCTGCGTACGCGGGAACATGGTTGCCAGCCGGAATTGACCCAGGATTGCGCTTCGCTTTATGCGGGCTTCGCTTGCCGAGCCGATTCCTGCAACGCTGCAATGCGCTGTTCGAGCGAGGTCACCAGGCGGATCAGCTCGACGACTTCCTGTTCCCGCAGCAAGTCGAGCTTGTTGTGGAGGAGTTCAATTTCCAGCTCTGCCTTGACGTTGATCTTGTAATCGTTCTCCGCGTTGCGCCGGTCGATCTCGGCCAACCGGTTCTGGCTCATCATGATGATGGGAGCGGTGTAGGCCGCCTGGAACGACAGCACCAGATTGAGCAGGATGAACGGATAAGGATCCCAACCGCCCAGCCAGCCCACCGCGTTGACCGCGATCCAGAGCACCAGCAACAGCGTCTGGCCGACGATGAAGTGCCACGATCCGACCGCGGTGGTCAGTTTGTCGGCGATGCGCTGGCCGAACGTGAGCGTGGGAAACGGGACCGTGCTTTTCGCCGGCGGAATTTCGCGCAGCTCGGCGAGCAGCCGCAGTTCGTCCGCACTCAATGCGTGGTGCGACAGCGTATCGGCGGGCATGGTGCGCTCCAACGTTGCGGTGAAAGCCGTGCGCGACTCACTTCGATTGCGTCTTTGCAAGTAGCAGGTAGCCCGCGCGGAGCGAAGCGGAATGCGGGACGATGGCCGGCCGGCCCGGATTGACCCCGGATTTCGCTTGGCGTCATCCGGGCTACGCCGGCGGCGGGCGCTGTGATTGCGTCGCGCGGCAACGCGCGTCCTTACCGCGCCAGCTTTTCCAGCTCCGGGAACGGTTTGAACTCCGCTTGACTGCATTGTTCCTTGGCGCGCTCGGCGAACTGGTCGAAGCGGCCGCCACGGAAGACCGCGATTGCGTCCTTGCGGTCGGTGTAGCGCCCATCGCCGGCCTTTGCGGTAAAGCGAACACAGACGACATAGCGCTCGGTCGCGCCGACACTCTTCATCGCGGGGTCGGCGATGGAGGCTTCGCGCACTCCCGTTGGATCATTCAGATAGGTGCGAAGAAACGCCAGCAGCTCGGACTTGTAGTTCTCCGGATAGACGTTGGCGCGAGTGTCCTGCGGCTCGGCGAAGAGTGTGCGCGGGCGCTCGGCGCAGTTCGCAAGCGCGCCGGCGGCAAGAAGCGCGCCGGCAATCGCGATCGTTCGGGGACATGACTTTGCGATCATCAGCAGGGACCAGAATGTCGATCAGTCAAAGCTCTACAAGCGTAGATTGGGCGTATCCGCGGAATTCGCCACGCCTACGTTAACTCGGCGGCGTGGCATCGGGCGAGCGACATCGCGCCGAAAATGGCGAGCTTCGATGCCTTTATTCCCAATGTCGCCACCCGCTTGGCCGGCGGCATTGCGGCGCGAGCGCGGCACTTCTCAGCGGTGCAAATGCAAGTTCATGCGTTAGGTAATCTACATACGTTACGCACCATCGAGTCTAATCGGCTTTGACCCGGCTCATTTTCATGCGTTCGCAACCAATCGCGCGCACATGTCACCAACGGCCATGGCAAGGTTGAGGCAGTTGCGGCGATGTCACCGAACAAGATCGGTCAAGCGCGTGCGTTCCATGTCATCACGCTGGTTACCGCGTCGCTTACGATTTTAATCGGCGGCTTCATGGTGATTGCCTGGCACAGCCATAGCGAATGGTTGTGGGTCACCTTCCCCGGCCTGTTTCAAATGAAGTTCAACACATCGCTGGCGTTTATCGCCGGCGGCGCCGGGATGTTTGCCGCTTTGCGCGGCCACGAAGATTATGCCCGCGCGGCCGGCGGCGTGTTGTTTTTTCTCGGCGGCGTCACGCTCATCCAATATATCGCCGGCCTCAATTTTCATATCGATGAATTGCTGATGAAGGACTATTGGCATCCGGACAATCCCATCCGTGGTCGGATGTCTCCCAGTACCGCAGTATCCTTTATTTGCACCGGCATCGTGATGATACTGGCCGCGAGTGAGAGATCGTGTCCAATTCCGCGCCTCGTGACCATGGAATCGCTCAGCCTCGTGGTCTTGGCGATCAGTACGGCGGCAATCGTCGGCCATCTGACGTCCGCCAGTTTCGCCTATAACTGGGGCAGTCTCGCACGCATGTCGGTCCACACTGCCGTGGGATTTGCGGCTCTGGCTACAGGCATGCTGGCGCTTATTTGGAACCGGCAAAACGTCCGCGTCGCGCGCATGCCGCTCTGGATACCGGCACTGCTATGTTTTTTCGTACTGACATTGGACTTGTCAACGCCGCTCGGATTGGCGGCAGGTGTCGGATATATCCCGATCATTTTCTGCAGCCTGTGGTTCACTCAAACCTATATGACGTTCGTTTTTGCGGCGACGACAACCGCATTGACCGTGCTGGGCTACTTCGCCTCGCCGCCGGGCAGCGTCGAAACTTGGATTGGCATCGGCAACCGCGGCTTGACAATCGGTGCATTGTGGTTCGTTGCAACGCTGGTTTATCTGCGTCGGAGCGGCGATCTGATTTCGCAAAAGTACATGGAAGACCTCAAGCGCAGTAACCAGGAGTTGGACGATTTCGCCTACATTGCATCGCATGATCTGAAGGAGCCGCTTCGCGGCTTGTTCAATCACGCATCATTCCTGCTGGAAGACTACAAGGACAAGATTGACGAAGACGGGGTTCGTCGTCTCAACCGTCTCGGCAAGCTCTGCCAGCGCATGGAATTGCTGATCAACGATCTTTTATATTTTTCGCGGCTCGGACGCACGGATCTGGCAATGCAGGAAACCGATCCGAACGCCGTTATCGTTGAAATCCAGCAAATGATGGAGCAGGTCCTTAGCGAGCGCAACGCGCGCATCGTCGTGCCACGCGCGCTACCTCAAATTGTCTGCGACAAGGTACGGGTAACGGAGGTGTTCCGAAATCTCATCACCAATTCCGTCAAATATAACGATAAAGCGGAGCCGATCGTGGAAGTCGGATTTCTGGAGTCGGCTGATACGGACGTGGGGCCGGAGAGAAACGTCTTTTACGTCAAGGACAACGGCGTCGGCATCGAGGCCCAGTTTCACCAGGAAATCTTCCGTATTTTCAAGCGACTGCAGAACCTGTCGGGAGCGCAGGAAACCGGCACCGGCGTCGGACTGACCTTCGTCAAGAAAATCGTCGAGCGCCACGACGGCCGCATCTGGCTCGAATCCAGACCGGGCCAGGGTACGGTGTTTTATTTCAACTTGAACTGCGAGCGGAAAAAGCCCGCGAGGAGCGTGCATGAACAAGATATCATCCCAATCCCAATCCATTCTTTTGGTCGAGGATAACGAGGACGATTACGAGGCTACGATCCGCGCCTTCAAACGCGCCAACCTGCACAATCCCGTGGTCTGGTGCAGGTCCGGCCGCGATGCGCTCGACTGCCTGAAACAGGAAGGCGCGTTCAAGAACTCGGCCAATGGCGCACGGCCGGGGATTGTTCTCTTGGATTTGAATATGCCCGGTCTGGATGGCCGCAAGACGTTGCAGCTCGTCAAGCAGGATGAATCGCTCAAGCGAATTCCGGTGATTATCCTCACCACCTCCGCGGACGAGCGGGACATTCAAAGCTGCTACCAGATGGGCGCCAACACCTACGTGCAGAAGCCCGTCACCTTCGATGGGCTGATCGAAGCGACCAAGCGCCTCAAGTCGTACTGGTTTGAAATTGCGCTGCTCCCGAAAGAAGCCAACCAGGAATGAGACCGCAACAATACGGCTGACCGCTGCAAGGCAGACGCCGGCAAGGCGTCGAGCCGCGCGTTCATGCCGACACGGCCGGCGCGATTACGCGCTGGCGGCCGTGACGATCCAGATCGCGGCAGCCAACAAAACCCGCGCGCCGCGTAGATGCGGGCGCAGCGCTTCACGGATCGAGGCGGCGACCTTGTCACAAACCGCCGCCGGCTGGCCGTCGATGGCGCGCGACACCGGCCCGATATCAATTCCGGTCTTGACGGCTTCGTCGAGGCCGCCGCCGGTGGCGATGTCGAGTTCGAGGTCGACCGGCTTGAGATTGATCTTCTGAAATCCGGCACCGTCGAGGATGCGCCGCACGCGCTCCTCGCTCGCGAACGAGAATGGGCCCGGATCCTCGGGTCCGGGCCTTGGCAGCGGCGGGACGTGCTCATAAGCCGCGCGCAGCGCCATCATCAGCCAGGGATTTTCGTCCGGCGTGCGCCAGCAGCAAAACGCCAGACGGCCGCCCGGTTTGAGCGCCGCGCGCATGTTGGCGAAGGCGCCCGTTGGATCGGCGAAGAACATGACGCCGAATCGCGAGAACAGGAGATCGAAGTGCGCCTGAGGAAAGCGATAGGTCGAGGCGTCGGCCTGCACGAATTCAGCGTTCGGGTTCATTGCCAGCCGCTCGGCCGCGCGCGCGAGCATGCCGGCGGAGACATCGACGGCGAGCACCCGGCCGGAAGGCCCGGCGCGCCGGGCGAGTTCGATCGTGCTTGCGCCGGTGCCGCACCCGACATCGAGGACGCGCTCGCCCGCGCGTACCGCGGCCGCCGCGAGGATGGCGTCCAGGATCGGCGCCAGGATGGCGTCCTGGCTCTGCTGCCGGCTGACCCAGTTCGCACCGCCGGGTCCGTTCCAGTAGGCGATTTCTTTTTCGTTGCGCGCGCCGGCGGCACTGATGCTCATGATCCAGGTTCCACGATAGGTTTGCGGGTGTTTGCGGCAAGCGCGGGCCGTGCGAATGCGCCGCCGCTCGATTGCAACGGCGACGTTGATTGATCTTGCGGTGCCGGCGCGGCGTCCGCAATGGCTATGGCGGCGGAAAACGGCTTGCGGTGCCTGCAAAAAAGGTGCGGCCGGCTCTTGGGGGGGAGCCGGCCGCGCGCGAACCCGGTCTGGGGACGGGGAGGGGTGGGGACGTGACCGGGGTCGCGAGCTCCTAAATGGTTGGCGTCAGCGCGAGGACGCGGTGGCGGTCGCCGGGCGGGCGTCGCCGAGCGCCTGCCAGATGTTGGGGTCGGTCTGCGACTGGCGTTTGACGAAGCGGTAGCCGGTCTCCGACCACAGCACGATTTCCTCGTTCTGGTTGTCGAGGATGAATTCGCCCTTGTCGGTCTTCACCGTCAGCACGGCGTGGCCGTCGCCCTTGCGATCGCGCACGACCGTGACCAGCAGCGCGGAGCGCGGCCAGCCGGCTTCGATCAGCATGCGCCGCTTCAACAGCACATAGTCTTCGCAGTCGCCGTAGCCGTCGTCGGGATACGACCATTTTTCGACCGTGCCCCAATGCTCCATGTCGGTCATCGGCTTGATCGAGCCGTTGACCTGCTCGTTGGTGCGCACGAGGGTGGTCCATGTATTGGACGTCAGCACGACGTCGCGGGCGGCGGTGCGCCCGACCGCGCAGTCGCGCGCGTTCTCGGCGCAAAATTCGATCCAGCCGATCGGCGGGCGCGCGGCGTCGCCAACCGACACGTAAAGCGGCGGCTCGCTGGCGGCGCGTGCCGGGACAGGGGCGGAGCAGAGCGCTCCGAACAGGATCGCGCTGAGCGCGAGCGCGGAACCGGCGGCTCCGGTGCGAAAGCGTCCTCTCCGTGGCGAGAATAGCGGAAGCATGCGTGACCCCTCCGGTCGCATCGGAGCCACATTTCCCACAAAGATTTTGAATTGGCGCTAAGTCGAGCAAGTATATTTTAGTATAATTGAAATAGAGTTTGAGTTTGTTTTTATTATTACTTGAAGAAAAATTGTATAAAATGCCGACTAATCGAATTCGACTAAAGTTTTACCTTTAACCAGCCAACAGCCTGATCGATTTTAGAAAATTTGCCCCGCGCGGCGGCGCCGTTAGCCATGGTGCCGGATTGCGATGCCTGACGGCCGCGCCAATGCGCGTCCGCGCATGCGCCGGAACGTATTGCCGCGACTGATAATTTACTGGCTGGAGAGGTTTTCTTCGAGAAAATCGGGATGCTGCAAGCGCGTGAACTCGACCGCGAAGCCGTCGTCGAGATGGCGCACGATGCGCCCTTGCAGCTTTCCGATGCCGACCAGCAGCCCGAGCGCGGGCCGTTCGGTGCAGGCGATCGCCGCGCCCGATTGCGAGGCGTCAATGATCCGGCAGGTCAGATTGACCCCATTGGGCAGAATTAGCGCCGTTACCGGACGTTTCGGCGTGATGCGGCCATGGCGGCGGTCCTCGGCAAGGTTGAGGATTTCGCGATTGGCAAGCCAGGTCAGCTGCGCGGCGAGCTTGTCGCGTTTTCGCTCGGTCGCCCCGACGTGCATGATGAAGCCGTTTTCCAGGATGCGCGTAATGGTGCCTTCAAGTCGGCCCAGATGGTCGACATAGGCGATGACGCGTTCGCCTTCGCGGCCGCTTTGCGGCACGATCACTTCCATGTCGCCGGGCGACATTTCGATGACCTGGCAGGGGAATTCGCGCCGATCTTCGAGCATGTAACGCCCAAGCAGATTGACCCGTACGCGCTGAAACCGCCGGCGTTCGTCATTGGCCGGCTGGGAGTTGATATTGGCTTGCAGCGCTGACATGCCGCGGCGGCCTCGACCGATCTGCAATGCGCATTGGGCGCGTTCAGGAGGGTGGAATCCGGATTTGCGCCGAAATCCGCCCCGAAGTTCCGTGCGCAATCCGGTGGCTGACTGCGTCCCTTCAGCCTGAAAGCGCACCAGACCCTACGGCGTGAGGGTTAATGCGCGGTTAGAGCATTG
>JBGPOB010000195.1:0-7375 GCA_041487815.1 Xanthobacteraceae bacterium
CCTCAGCGGGCTGACCCTCGCCGAGTATTTCCGCGACGAGGAAGGCCAGGACGTGCTGTTCTTTGTCGACAACATCTTCCGCTTCACGCAGGCGGGCTCGGAAGTGTCGGCATTGCTCGGCCGCATTCCGTCGGCGGTCGGCTATCAACCCACATTGGCTACCGACATGGGCGCGCTGCAGGAGCGCATTACCACGACCCACAAGGGTTCGATCACCTCGGTGCAGGCGATCTACGTGCCGGCGGATGATTTGACCGATCCGGCGCCCGCGACCTCGTTCGCGCATCTCGATGCCACCACGGTGCTGTCGCGCGACATTGCGGCGAAGGGCCTTTTTCCGGCGGTCGATCCGCTCGATTCAACCTCGCGCATGCTGTCGGCGGCGATCGTCGGCGACGAGCATTACGCGGTGGCGCGCTCGGTGCAGCAGGTGCTGCAGCGCTACAAGGCCCTGCAGGACATCATCGCGATCCTCGGCATGGACGAGCTGTCCGAAGAGGACAAGGTCACGGTCGCGCGGGCGCGCAAGATCGAGCGCTTCCTGTCGCAACCGTTGCACGTGGCCGAAGTGTTCACCGGCTCGCCCGGCAAGCTCGTGGACCTCGCCGACACCATCAAAGGCTTCAAGGGCTTGGTCGAGGGCAAGTACGATCACCTGCCGGAAGCCGCCTTCTACATGGTCGGCACCATCGAAGAGTCGGTCGAGAAGGGCAAGAAACTCGCCGCGGAAGCGGCGTAAACAATTTTTGCCGCCTCACCCTGAGGAGCCGACCGCAGGTCGGCGTCTCGAAGGACGAGGCGACAGGTTGGCCTCATCCTTCGAGACGCGCGCCGCGCGCGCTCCTCAGGATGAGGAGAAATGGATTGAGAAAACAAATGGCCACCTTCCATCTCGATCTTGTCGCCCCCGACAAGCTCACCTTTTCCGGCGCGGTCGATCAGGTCGACGTGCCCGGACTTGAAGGCGACTTTGGCGTATTCGCCAATCACGCGCCGGTGGTGTCGCTGCTGCGGCCGGGCATCCTCTCCGTCCACGCCAATGGTGCGCGGCAGGAGTACGTTGTGCTTGGCGGCTTCGCGGAATTCTCCGCGCAAGGCGCGTTGACCGTGCTGGCGGAAGTCGCGGTCCCGATCGCCGACTTCGACCGCGAGGCGCTGCACGCCCGCATCGCGGAGATGGAAGCTAACGTCAAGACCATGGAACAGGGCTCCCTGCTTGACCGCGAGATCCAGCGGCTCGATCATTTCCGGCAGGTCAATGCCCACGTACAAGGCACCGCCATGCACTAGCGCGCGATCAGACGCGTCATGCGCGGGCTTGACCCGCGCGCAGTATCCCTTTCGCTTGGACTGATGGACCGCAGGATCATGCCCGGCAATGACAAGCAGAGAGTGCCTCGACGCTGAGAGCGACGACCTACTCCGCATAGCGCGCGAACGCGGCCACCACGCGTTCATAGACCTTGCGCTTGAACGGAATGATCAGGCCGGGAAGATTTTGCATCGGCTCCCAGCGCCAGTCGATGAACTCGGGTTCGTGCCCGCCGCCGGGATTCTCGATGTCGATCTCGTCATCCTCGCCGGTAAAGCGAAAACAAAACCACTTCTGCTTCTGGCCACGGTAACGGCCCTTCCACGCCTGCCCGGCGATTTCGCGCGGCAGGTCATAGGTCAGCCATTCGTGAATTTCGCCGAGCTTCTCAACCGAACGGATGTTGGTTTCCTCATAAAGTTCGCGCAGCGCGGCCGGATAGGGGTCTTCGCCGTCATCGACACCACCCTGCGGCATTTGCCACACATGCGTCTCATCAACGTGTTCGGGCCCGCCGGCGCGGCGCCCGATGAAAACGCGCCCGGCGCGGTTGATCACCATCATGCCGGCGCAGGGTCGATAGGGCAGATTTTCGAAGCGAGCCATTTTGCGTTCCATGCCCGGGCGCGATCCGGAAAACTTGCAACTTCCCGGGATCATGCTTTGGCCGCGGCGCGAGCATGCGCCTGCAGGACCAGATAGAACGGCTTGCTGTCATAATCGAGAGCTTGCGGCATCAAACCTGCACCCGCACGAGCGCAGCGCCCAGACATCACAGGGCGCGCAGCCCGCCGTCAGCTCGACTTGCTCTTCGCCGCGGCGGCGCTGATCGGCACCAGCACAAAGCCGCGCCCCTCGACGGCTTTCGCCCATTGCGCCACGCGATCGATCGATACCGGCAGCGCACTGGCGAATCCGACGGCGATGCCGTTGGCGCGGGCCGACGTTTCGAGCCTGGACAGGGCCTTCGCGATCTCGGCCGCTGTCGGAACCGCATCGATAATGACATCGGCCTTTGCAAACGCGGCATTGTTCGCGCCGGCTGCCTGGGCGGCGACGCTGCGTACCGACGAGCCGTCGTCAAAATAGATCAGCCCGCGCTTGGCGGTCTCCTTCAGCACCGGCACGAATGCGGATTCGGTCGCGGCAAAACGCGCGCCCATGAAATTCATCAAACCGACATAGCCCTGGAATCGGCTCATCAGCCAGTGCAGCCGATCAATATTCTGATCGGTGGGAAGCGACGTCAGCAAGGCCTGCGGGCCGGGATCGTTGTCGGGAAAGTCGAACGGCTCCATCGGCACTTGCAGCAGCACTTCGTGCCCGGAGTCGCGCGCCTGCGCCACCATTTGCGCGATATCGGGACCATAAGGCGTATAGCCGAGCGTGACTGCACCCGGGAGTTTGATGACCGCATCGGCCGTCAACTTCGCGCCGACACCGAGGCCGCCGACGACAATGGCGATGCGCGGGCCGTCCACCTTGGCGGCGGCCGCGCGCGGGCGCGCATAGGCGTCCGCCGGGCGCGTTCCATCGGAGGCAATTTTCGGAATTGAACCATGGCGGGTCGATTCAAGCAGGCGTTGATCGCCATTGGTGATCTTGACTTCCTGCCGCTGGCCCGTGGTGCCGTCGATGATCGTGATGATGGCGGAACCATCTTCCGTCGTCTTGGCCGGAGCAGCGGCGTCGCGCGCAACACGATCGGCCGATGGTTGCGCGGATTTTTCCTTGGCCGCGGGCGCCGCCGACGCATCGGCGGATTTCACACCGCCGCCATCGACCGTGACGACCGCGCGCGGCTCGCCGCCGAGCGGATCGTTGACCACCAGCGCCCAGCCGACAAATATGGCGATCAGCAACGCTAATGCACCGGCGGCCGCCGTCATCGGCGCAACCGGCGGCGTCCAACGTCGGGTCGTTTCTTTTTGGCCGAGCGGGGCGCTCAGGTCGTCAGCCGCCACGGCCCAAACCTTTGCGAATCATTTTGGGAGAGTACCACAGCGGCGGCGTATCGAGCGCTCGTAGCCGGTTCATTCGCCGGATCGCGGCTGTGCGCCATCGGCGTCCGGTCAAAAGAAAATCCGGCAAATAAAAATCCGGAACGGCGATTGCCGCTCCGGATTTCGATTTTGCATCGCTTTTGCCCGGCCTGGAGCGCATCCAGTAAAATCGGAATCCGATTTCGCGCCCGAATGCGCGCCAATCTTAAATTTGACGCAATTCCTGGCGGCGAAGCGAAGTCCGCTTCGCCTGAAAATGCGCTAATTCGGAATCGCGACCTTCGGGTTTGGCGGGAACGCCGAATTTGCCTGCAATCCGCGCAACAGGTCGAGTGCGGTCTTGAGCGCCTTGTCGTCCTTGGGCTCGGGCGGAATGTAGGATTGCGAGCCCCCGCCCTCCTCGCCCTCGGCCTTGAGATGGCCGCGCAGCGAAGACTCGCCCTTGGTCTCGGGCGCGCGCGCCTTGGCCTCATCCGGCACCTCTTGCAGAACTTCGATATCGGGCACGATGCCCTTGGCCTGAATCGAGCGCCCCGACGGCGTGAAATAGCGTGCCGTCGTCAGCCGCAACGCGCCATTGCCCGGGCCAAGCGGGATGATGGTTTGAACCGATCCCTTCCCGAACGAGCGTGTACCTACAAGCGTCGCGCGCTTGTGATCCTGCAGTGCGCCGGCGACGATTTCCGACGCCGAGGCCGAACCGCCGTTGATCAGAATGATCACCGGCTTATTTTTCGCGAGATCGCCGGTGCGCGCATTGAATCGTTGGGTTTCCTCGGGGTCGCGGCCGCGGGTCGAGACGATTTCGCCGCGATCGAGGAAGGAATCCGATACCGAGATCGCCTGGTCGAGCAAGCCGCCGGGATTGTTGCGCAGATCGAGCACGTAACCCTTGATTTTGTCGGTGCCGATCTGGCTCGCAAGATCGTTTAGCGCCTTCTTCAAACCGTCCGTCGTCTGTTCATTGAATTGCGTGATGCGGATATAGCCGATGTCTTCGCCGTCAATCCGTGATCGCACCGAACGGACGCGGATAACGTCGCGCTCGATCGATACTTCGATCGGCGCGTCCGCGCCCTTGCGCACGATCCGCAGGTTGATCTTGGTCTTGACTGGGCCGCGCATCTTCTCGACCGCCTGGTTGAGCGTCAGCCCCTGCACCGCTTCGCCATCGAGATGCGTGATGATATCGCCCGAAAGGACGCCCGCCTTGGCGGCCGGGGTGTCGTCGATCGGCGCTACAACCTTGACCAGCCCGTCCTCCATCGTAACTTCGATGCCGAGACCGCCGAATTCACCGCGCGTCTGCACCTGCATGTCGCGGAAGCTCTTCGGATCCATATAGCTTGAATGCGGATCGAGCCCGTTGAGCATGCCGTTGATGGCGGATTCGACCAGCTTGGAGTCGTCCGGCTTCTCGACGTAGTGAGAGCGCACGCGTTCGAAAATATCGCCGAACAAATTGAGCTGCCGGTAGGTGTCGGCGGCCGCGGCGCGGGCGCTTGAGCCGATCCGCAGTTGCGGCTGCGTCGCCAGCAAGGTCAATGCCGCCCCCGCCACGGCGCCCAGAAGGATCAGAGGTGTCTTGCGCATCATCCGCGAACCTTTTCGCTTTCAGTTGTGACCCACCAGGGGGCCGGATCGACCGAAGTTCCGTCCTTGCGAAATTCTATATAGAGTACCGGCTGGCCCGATCCAGCCACGATTGCGGAAGCGACTTGCGGACCGGTCCCCATAACGGCGACAGGTTCACCCGTCAGGACGAATTGTCCGACATCCACCGAAATCCGCTCCATGCCTGCCAGCAGCACATGATACCCGTCGCCGGCATTGAGGATCAAGAGTTGCCCGTAGGAACGATAGGGCGCCGAATAGACGACCCAGCCGTCGCATGGCGCCGTCACCTGCGCGCCGGGGCGCGTAGCCACCGAAATCCCCTTTTCGGCGCCGCCGAGACCGTCGGGCGCGCCATAGTCTCGGGTTTTTACGCCGTTAACCGGCAAACGAATAATGCCCTTCGCCGATCCGAAGGCCACGCCGGGACTAAGCCGCCCGGGATCCTTGAGCGCGGCGACATTGAGTTTGCCCTCTTCGGCGGCGCGCGCGGCGGCGCGGACCGCGCGCGTGGCGGGATCCAGGCTTTGTTCGAGTTTCGTAATCAGGTCCTTCAGGTTGTCGGCCTGGCGCGCCAGCAGCGTCGCGCGCTGGCGCTCCTGTTCGAGCGATTTTTCGATCTCCGCCTGGCGTGATTGGCGCTCCTCGATCAGCGTGGTCATGCGCCGCCGCTCGTCCGACAGCCGCGCGAGGTCGCTGGTGAGCTTTTCCCGTTCGCCGGCGATTGCCTGGCGCACTGCGAGGAGCGCCGCCAGATCGCCGGCCAGCGCGCCGGCGTCATGGCGCATGTCTGGAAGCACAGCGCCCAGCATCATCGCGGTGCGCACGGCTTCGAGGGCATCCGCGGGCCGTACCATCACCGCCGGCGGCGGACGCCGCCCCATGCGCTGGAGTACCGCGAGAATATCGGCAATCGCCGCGCTGCGACCTTCGAGCGCGGCGCGCAATCCACGCTCGCGCTCCGCCAGCGGCTGCACGCGCGCCTCGGTGGCCGCGATGCGCTCTTCGACCGCGCGGATATCGGCAGCGGTATCGATCAGGGACTGATTGAGCTTGCGCCGGCCTTCGCCCAGCGCGTCGACCTGATCCTCGAGTTTGCGAGCGGTCTCGGCGGCTTTCCTCTGTTCGGAGCGCAGCGCATCGAGTTCCTGGTCGCGTTGCTTGACCGCATCGACATTGGCCTTTGGCGGCGCCGATGATGGCGACTGGGCGATCGCGGGAGCGCCGAAAAATGCCATCAGCGACAGGCCCAAGGCCAACGCGGCGCCCGTTATCGCATGAGGCAGTGGATGAAGGACCATCAAGACCAAGCGGGGCACAATCCCATGGCTGTGCATTGCGCGCGCCGGACGGAATTTTACGACAATGCGACGCCGCGCACGCGATGATATTGGACGGATCTGCGACCACATTACGGCAGAGCCTTTGACGACATCGTGATCGAGCAATGCCATCATGCGCGATGATACGGGTGTCCCGCCAGGATCGTGGCCGCGCGATAAAGCTGCTCCAGCAACATGATTCGCACAAGCTGATGCGGCCAGGTGGCCGCGCCGAATGACAGGCAGAGGTCGGCCTGTTGCTTGAGCGCGGGGGCGAGGCCATCAGCGCCGCCGATGACAAAACTGACCCCGGCGCGGCCGCCATCGCGCCACTGGCCAAGCCGCGCAGCGAATTCCTCGCTGGTCAAGGCCTGGCCCTGAGCGTCGAGCGCGACCCGCACCGCATCGGCGGGCGCTGCCTTTTTTAGCGCGGCGGCCTCCTCGACCCTGCGGTCAGGGGCACGCGGCGCACGGCTTTCGGCAATTTCGGCGATCTCAACGGCGGTGAATCCGAGCGGGCGCCCGGCTTTGGCCAGGCGCTCGCGATAGCGTTCGGCAAGCTCCCGATCCGGACCGGCCTTGAGGCGTCCGACCGCGGCAATCACGAGTCGCATCGTGGCACCGCATTCGGGCGGGCGCTAACTCGCCCGCCTTTGTCCCGGACCGTTCGACCACATGCGCTCAAGATTGTAGAACGCGCGCACTTCCGGCCGGAACACGTGGACGATGACGTCACTCGCGTCGATCAGCACCCAGTCGCAATGCGGCACGCCTTCGACGCGGGCCGGGATGCCGGCATGGCCGAGACCCTCGATCAC
The DNA here is from genome assembly GCA_041487815.1 of Xanthobacteraceae bacterium. GTDB lineage: Bacteria > Pseudomonadota > Alphaproteobacteria > Rhizobiales > Xanthobacteraceae > CANJBX01. The sequence continues at coordinate 7,070 of JBGPOB010000195.1, forward strand.
GCGATCCGCGATGGCGCCGACGTGCCGGTTCGAACGGCCGGAGGCGACGACCATGTAATCGCCGAGCGAGGATTTTCCTTGGAGGTCGATGGTGGCAGTGTCCTCGGCCTTCATGTCATCGAGCCGAGCCAGGACGATCTGCAGGGTCTCCGCGACGCCGGGACGTGGCTGGAAGACGGAGGCGTGCGAGGGAACCGCGCGCGCCGAGAGAGCTTCAGAATTGGCAGCAATGGACGTGGTCAGAGGCCCTTTCCTTTCGTTAGCGGCCGGGTACCCGCCCGCAGCCAATGCTCAAGATAGGCACGA